>CBDTYI010000005.1:0-31618 GCA_965364565.1 uncultured Gammaproteobacteria bacterium
GCTTGGAGAGCCCCGACAGGAAGCGCAGCCGGAACAGCAGCCAGCGAAACAGCAGCACTACCAGGCGCGAACGCGGGGTGAGAAAAATGGCCAGAAAGCCCGCCTCCAGCAGCAACCCGTCCCACTGGAAGGTCAGGAACTCCTGCCCGGCGTGATACAGCGAGAGATAGAGCGCAAAAGCGAGTATCAGGGCCGGTCTGGCGAGGCGGTTGAAGGCGATGAGCAACGCGGCGATGCAGCCGGCCAGCGCGGCGCCGGTCAGTACACTGTCGCCGGCATTGAGCCAGAACAGGGTGGGAAACTGGAAATAACGTTCCGGGCCGGTGTGGGACTGTATCTCGGCCAGCGTCTGCGCCAGTGGGAGGATACCTGCGCTGCCCGCCAGTCCCTCGATCTGTACGCCGATGGAGGCGAAGGCAACCAGATAGAAGAGGCCCAGCAGGCGCAGGAACAGTGCTGCAACCAGCTGGTAGCCGTGATTCTGTTCCGCACCCATAGGTGACAAGCATAGTTGGTGCCGATGCAAGGTGCGCCACGCAAGGGACGCACCTGGTACTAGACTTACAGTAACTACAGGACTCTACGGTGAATCGAACGGGAGGCCAGCATGAATATCGGAGAGATTTGCAGTCGTGAAGTTATCGTCATGGATAGTGGCGAGTCGCTGCACCAGGCAGTCGGGCTGATGCGCGAGAATCACGTTGGTGACGTGGTGATCACCGCAAGCCGTAGCGGAAAGACGGTGCCGGTCGGCATCCTCACCGACCGCGATATACTGATCGAGGTCGTTGCCAAGGACGTGCCGCTCGACAGCCTGGGGGTGAGCGACGTGATGAGTTCCGACCTGCTCACTGTCACAGAGACCCAGACCGAGGCTGAGGCACTGGCGGCGATGCGCCACAAGGGCGTGCGGCGGGCGCCGGTGGTCGATGCGGGCGGCGCCCTGGTCGGCATCGTAAGTGTCGACGACGTGATCGAGGTGCTGTCCGAACAGCTCGGCAACATCGCTGCGCTCATCGGTCGAGAGCAGCAGCAGGAGCGCGAGACGCGGGTCGTTTAGCGGCGCTCCAGCAAACCGATGCCCCGACGGCCGGTGCGATGTCTGGCGGTGCAATCGTGTTACAGTTCCGGCACCGGGGCAGATCCGGTGTTGCAGCTGTTAATCGGGAGAAGATCGCGCAGGTTGTCAGCGAGTATGAATGATAAACGTCAGCACGAACGTATTGCGTTTCCCGCCGAGGTGAAAATCATGCACCCGGATTTCGGTTCCATAATCGCGCGCACGCGCGACATGTCGGATGGGGGGCTGTTTCTGCTTGTCGATGTCAACCCCGGGTTGGGGGTTGGCGCGCGGGTTAAAGTTCAGGCCCAGGACATGAGCGGGGAGGCTCCGGTGGTCGAGGCAACGGTGGTGCGGGTCGAGGCGAGTGGAGTTGCGCTGATGTACGAGGGTGACTGAGCGCTTCAGGTCGAGGATAGTCGCGTTTCTTCGCGGGTGCCGCTGTCGAACAGGATCAGCTCCCAGTGGCGGTCACGCACTTCGTGGCGCAGGATATAAATGCCGCCGTCGCTGCCACGCAGCTTGAAGTAGCTGTGCTCCGGGTCCAGCCAGCGGTCGAGTGTATCTGTCACCGTGATTGCCCGCTGGCCGATGAAAAACCGTTGCGGCACTCCCTGACCGTGGCATTCCACCCGTACCTCGAGGCGTGAGTGCCGTGGCGTGGTCATGGTTCGGCCTCGTAATCGCGCTCCCCGGTGTCGTGCGCCCGTGCCGGCTGGTGCAGTGAGACAAGAGGCTTGCGCAGCATTCGGAGTAGCCCTTTTATGAACATGAAGCGCCTCCGGGCCACGTCGCTCGCCAGAGCGGAGCACGGCCCGGCACCGGTGGACAGTCCGGCCATGCCCGTAGTATACACGCTGGCGCTCCCGCGCCCGACGCTGCCGAACGGAGACTCCGGGGTGGTTTGCAGGGCACCGTGCGGAGGCGGTCTTTTGTCCTACTCTTAGCCAGGAGAGCGAGATATGAATATTTCCAGATTGATCAAGGCCATTGCGTTGTTGGTGCTGTTGTGCCCGGCGTTTCCGGCGAGTGCCGCTGAGGCCGGCAAGAAGCTGTTTATCAACCTCACCAGTGATGACGGGCCGCGTGCTGCCATGGCCATCGGCTTCGGTACCAAAGTGCTGCAGGAAAAGAAGATGCCGGTCACCATTTTCCTGAACGTCGAGGGTGTGCGCCTCGCCAACAAGAATATCTCCCAGTGCAAGGCGCCGCAGGAGCTGCTGCGTACCTTCATCAAGTTCGGCGGACGCGTCGTCATCTGCCCCATGTGCATGCAGAATGTCGGCGGCATGCGGAACGAGGACCTGATCAGCGGGGCGACGACGGGGGGTCCGGACGTCACCTGGCCGGCGCTGTTCGAGGACAATGTCACGGTGCTGAGTTACTAGAACCCATCTCATAACACCGCAGACCGGGCTTTTGGGCGCAACCCTGTGGGGATCGGGCGCTTTTGGCCATGGTCTGTTACCAGGCCGTCGCCCGGCTCAAGCGGTTCCGGCCGGCGTGCAGTGCCGCCAGGCGGCGCCTCAGTTGGTGCGGGTAATGTTCAGCTCGATGTAGTAGGTGGCCAGGGTATCGTCCGGTTCCGGGGCTGTGGCCTGGTTCCTGCGCAGCGCGGCTTCGACGCGTGCCACATTCAAGGTGTCTGCGTCGACGATCTCCGGGTACAGGGCGTAATGCTTGTCCACCGTCAATGCACGGGCACGTGCCTGCTGCTCCAGCCATGAGCGGGTGGGGCGGCTGAGCTGCTGCAGCAGCAACAGCCAGGGCGCCTGCCAGACGATGAAGTCCTGTATCAGCCGGCGGTGCGGTGCGCTGCTGTCGTCTTCGCGCAGGAAATAACGCGGAAAGGCGTCCGCGGCGAGGCTGCGCCCGCACAGCTGCGGGGCCAGATTGATACCCTGCAATCCTTCCCCGCGGCTGTCCGAGGTGCGTCTGAACCATTGCGCTCGCGGCGTGCAGCCAGCGCGCGCGTTGATGTGGCGGGTGAGGTATTCACCGGCGCTGGCACGCGTTCCGGCGTCCCGCTCCAATGCCTGCATGGCCTTGCTGTGGAATTCCCTGCGGCACTCCTGCCCGGCGCGCCAGTCGATATGGCAATCCAGCTCGATGTCCTCCTCCCTGACCGCGCTGTGCAGCAGGGCGAGCGGCCGGTCGTGGCGATCCAGAAGCCACAGCTCGAACGCGTCCGTGAGCGGAAACGGTACCTGCCGGTGCCGGTTGAGCAGGTGTTCGTAGACGATGGCGCCGCGATGTTCCAGTACTCTGAAGTCGTCGGAGGGGTACAGGGCACCGCGCTTCAGACCCTGTCGGGCTGACCAGCTGCCGTAGCGTATGTCGCTGGTCTGCACCCGGTTGCTGTTGGCGAGGTCCTGCACCAGCTCGGTATCACGCACATAGATATCCCAGTGCACGCCGTCGGTAGTGACGGCCTCGGCACCCTGGTAGGCGATGATGTTCATCACGCCGCGAAACGGGTTCAGCAGGCGTTGTGCGTAGCACTCCAGTTGCATGATCAGCTGGCTCGACCCGGCGCAACGGGTCGCTCCGTCAGAACTCCGGTCATCGCTTGTCAGTGTAACGCGAAAATCCGGGCGCGGCGCACTGCTGTCCCATAAACGCAGGATCTCCGTCATTCCGGCGGAAGCCGGAATCCAGAATACCGGAAGAAACACTGGATTCCGGCTTCCGCCGGAATGACGATGCGGCAATCATGGGCCGATGCGCAAAGTGCTGCAAGCGCTGGCAGCGCCCGTTATGCCGGTGGCGCCAGGTAGCCGGTCACCGCGTCCGCAATCCGGACCGCGTTCTGAGTGCAGTCGTTCAGCGCTACACCACGATACGAGTTGCCGGTGAGAAACAGCCCGGGCAGGGAGGACAGGCGAGCCTCCACCTGCTGCAGCCGTTCGCGATGACCGACCGTATACTGACAAATGGCGCGCGGCCACTGGAACACCTGGACGAATACCGGTTGCGCGGCGATACCCAGGATCTGGCGCAGTTCGGCACGTGCCAGTTCGACCAGCTGTGCCTCCGGCAGCAGAGCAAGCTCCGGGTTACGCGCGCCACCGATCAGGGTGCGCAGCAGCACGCAGCCATCGGGCGCCCGGTGCGCGAAAATGCTCGACGTCCACAGGCTGCCGAGGATACGACGCCGTTCCTCACCGGGTACCAGAAAACCGAACCCGTCCAGTCGGGTCTGCAGCGCCGCCCGCTCGAAACCCAGCCCGACCACGGCCACCGGGGCATATTCGAACTGCTCCAGTACGCCGGCAAGTCCGGCGTCCAGCGGCCGCAGCGGCGCTACGGCGTCGGCGGCCTGCAGCGCCAGTACCGCCACATCGCAGTCATAGGTCTGCCGGTCGGGGCCGAGACACAGCCGGTAACCCTGCGCAGTGCGTTCCATGGCGGTCAGGGGTGCCGCGCAGGCGACCCTGTCGGCCAGTGTCTGCGCCAGGGTATCGGGCAGTACGGACAGGCCGCCGGCAAACGAGGTCAGGGTACCGCCGGGCCCGGCCGGCCCGCCGCCGGAGCGGCGGCCGCGCTTCAGCTGCAGCGCCAGCAGGGCGCGAATCAGGCTACGGTAGTCGCGTTCCAGCTCGGCGATGCGCGGGAAACAGCTGCCCAGACTGAGGCGTTCGGGATCACCGGCGAACACGCCGGCCACCATGGGGTCGAGCAGGCGCGCGGCGGCCTCGCGCCCCAGGCGCCGGCGCCCGAATTCGGCTACTGTCGGATCGCTTCCCGGTGGACTGACCGGAGCCCACAGTTCACCGACAATGCGCAGACGGGCCGGCAGCGACAGCAGTCGGGAGCGGAAAAACGCTGGTGGCGAGCCCGGCAGCTGATGCAGTTCGCCGCGCGAAAAGATGAACCGCCGCGCGGCGGCATCGCTGCTGCGCAGCAGTTGATCATCGACACCGAGTTCGCGGCACAGATTCAGAGTGGAAGGCTTGGAGTCGAGAAAGCCGTTCGGGCCCGCTTCGCACAGAAAGCCGTCACGCCGCGCGGCGCCGATCTTGCCGCCGACACGCGCTTCGGCCTCGAACAGGCGCAATTCGTAACGCCCGCCCGCGGCGCGCAGGCGCTTGTCGATTTCGTAAGCCGTGGCCAGGCCCGAAATCCCACCTCCCACCACCGCGACTTTTTTCATGTGCTTTCCTCCTGCGGGCGAGTGTCCCTGGACCGGGATGGTAACCCGCTGCGGGTGCCTTTGGCGAAACCCGCCGCATTGCGCCGTGCGGCGGCGATCTGCTATTAAGTCCCCATGGGTGCGGACAACATCAGGGTGCTGGTGCTCGGCTATGGCGAAATGGGCCACGCCATGGAATTCCTGCTGGGTCAGCGGGTGCAGCTGGACATCTGGGAGAAGTTTCCGCAACCGGGCTTCGAGTCCGTGCGCCTCGAAGCCGCCGCGCCGCACGCGGACGTCGTGCTGTTCTGCCTGCCGGTCAATCCGCACCGTGAAGTCGTCGAGGCCATCGCCCCGTTGCTGAAGCCGGACTGCATCTGCCTCAGCATCGCCAAGGGGCTGGACGAAGCCGGGCAGACCGCGGCGCAGATCTTCGCCGCTGTGCTCGGGAAGCGCCAGCCCTATGCGCTGCTGTATGGGCCGATGATCTCCGAGGAGATTCGCGCGGGACGCTATGCCTTCGGTCAGGTCGGATGCAGCAGTGAGAACTTGTACGCGCGGGTACGCGAGCTGTTCGCCGGCACGCGCCTGTTCACCGAATACACCTCCGATATCGCCGGTATCAGCTGGTCGGTGATCCTGAAGAATGTCTACGCCATGGTGTTCGGTATGGCCGACGAGCTGTGTCTGGGGGACAATATGCGCGGTTATCTTGCCGTGGCCTCGCTGCACGAGCTCGACCAGATCGTACGCGACATGGGCGGGCGCAGCGGCAGTCCGTTTCACCTCGCGGGGCTCGGTGACCTGATCGCCACGGCCACCAGCGAGGAGTCGCATCACCACGAGCTGGGGCGCAGGCTGGCGCGCGGTGAGACCGCGGGTATCGAGGGGGAGGGGGTGCACACGCTCGCCATGGTGAGCAGGCACCGGCTGCTGCCGGAGGCGCGCTACCCGCTGTTTCATCTGGTGCACGAGATGGTCAGCGACCCGCGCGACGCGGCGGCACGCATCGACGCCTTTCTGCAGCGCCGCTACGCCGGACCTTTCCAGTAAACAGACGTCAGCGGGGTATTCCATGCGATGGCTCGACCGAATTTCACTGTCCCTGCTGCTGCCGGCAGCGCTGCTGCTGGCACTGGCGCCCTTCGCTCCGGAACCGCACTTGTGGGAAAAGCTGAAAATGCTGTTTGCCGGGACCTTGAGCCGGCCGATCGATATCTTCGACCTGGCGCTGCACGGGGGGCCGCTGGTGCTGCTGGTGCTGAAGCTGATCCGCATGCGCAGTCAGCGCTAGCCGCCAGTTCGCACCGGACGGCGGGCCGAGGCAGCGCGCGTGACGCCCCTGTTCGCGCGTAGCCTGCAACGCTTCGCACGCGTCGAGGCGCGTGAAGTGAGCGCACTGCTGTGGGCGTTCAGTTATTTTTTTGCGCTGCTGTGCAGCTACTACATCGTCAGGCCGATGCGCGACGAAATGGGGGTGGCCGGCGGTGTCGACAATCTGCAGTGGCTGTTCACCGGCACGTTTGCGGCGATGCTGGCTGCGGTGCCGCTGTTCGGCTGGGTAAGTTCGCGCTATGCGCGCCGGCGTTTCGTTCCGCTGGTGTATTACTTCTTCATCGCCAACCTGCTGCTGTTCTTTGTGCTGTTCAGGAGCGACCTGACGCACGCCTGGGTCGCGCGCGCCTTTTTTATCTGGGCCAGCGTGTTCAACCTGTTCGTGGTGTCGGTGTTCTGGAGCCTGATGGCCGATATCTTCAGCAACGAGCAGGCCAGGCGCCTGTTCGCCTTCATTGCCGCGGGCGGCACCTGCGGTGCGCTGGCCGGACCGGTGATCACCACCAGCCTGGCCGTGCCGCTGGGCGCCACCAACCTGTTGCCCTTGTCGGCCCTGTTCCTGCTGTGGGCGGTGCTGTGTGTTCGGCGGCTGGCCGCATGGAGTGAACGCATGTCTGCTGCCGCGCCTGCCCCGCAGGACTCCGCGAACGCGGAACAGCCGCTGGGCGGCGGGCTGTTCGACGGCATTCGGCTGGTGCTGGGCTCGCCCTATCTGCTGGGGATCTGCGTGCTGATGGTTCTGTTCACGACGCTGGCCACGTTTCTGTATTTTCAGCAGGCGCAGATCATCGCCGAGCATTTCGCCGACGCCGCGCAGCGTACCGCGGTGTTCGCGGCCATCGACCTGGCGGTGAACAGCTTGACTATACTTATGCAGGTGTTCCTGACCGGCCGCCTGGTCAGGTGGCTGGGGCTTCCTGCCACCCTGGCACTGGTTCCGCTGTTGCTGGCGGTCGGCTTTGCGGTGCTCGGTTTTGCTCCGGTGCTCGCCGTGCTGGTGGTGGTGCAGGTGATCCGCCGTGCCGGCAATTACGCCATTATGCGACCGGGGCGCGAAATGCTCTATGTGGTGCTGGGCAGACAGGAAAAATACAAGGCCAAGAATTTCATTGATACGGCGGTCTATCGGGGTGGCGACGTGGTGAGCGCCTGGCTGTACGCCGGCTTGCGCGGCCTGGGTCTGGGGTTGGGTGAGATCGCCTGGCTGGCGGTGCCGCTGGCGGGGCTGTGGGGCTGGCTGGCTTTTGCGCTGGGCCGGCGCCAGACGCGGCTGGCACAGGCGCGCGGGAGAGCAACATGAGCGATCGGGTCTACCGGCAGGGGCGTCGGGGGTTCATCAAGACAATCGGGTGCCTGGGACTGGCGCTGGCGTACCGCCCCCCCTGGGCGGTGGCGAAACCGCAACAGTTGATCCGCAAGGCGATTCCTTCCAGCGGCGAACAGCTGCCGGTGATCGGCATGGGTACCTCGCGGACCTTCGACGTGGGCGATGACGCCGAGGCCAGGGCCGCGCTGCTCCCGGTGCTGCAGGCGTTTTTCGATCAGGGCGGCGCGCTGATCGACTCCTCGCCCATGTACGGCTCCAGCGAACAGGTCACCGGCGACCTGCTGCGCCGGATTGACAACAAGGACGCCCTGTTTGCGGCGACCAAGGTCTGGACCTACGGTAAACCGGACGGCATCGAGCAGATGCAGCGCTCCATGCAGCGCATGGGCGTCGAGGTGTTCGACCTGATGCAGATTCACAACCTGCGCGACTGGCAGGTGCACCTCGAGACCCTGCAGGAGTGGAAGCGGCGGGGGCGGGTGCGCTATATCGGTATTACCACTTCGCACGGCCGCTTTCATGACGAGCTGGAGGGTATTCTCGACATCGAACCGTTCGATTTCGTCCAGTTCAGTTACAGCATCGGCAACCGCACGGTGGAACAGCGGCTGTTACCGCTGGCGGCGGAGCGCGGCATGGCGACGCTTATCAACCGTCCCTTCCAGCGCGGTGAGCTGTTTGCGCGGGTGCGGGGAAAGCCGCTGCCGGACTGGGCCGCCGAGTTCGACTGCGCGAGCTGGGCACAGTTCTTTCTCAAGTTCGTGGTATCCCATCCGGCCGTGACCTGCACGATCCCGGCCACCTCCAAGCTGCACCACATGCAGGACAATATGGCCGCGGGCTTCGGCCGCCTACCGGATGCGACGCTGCGCAAACGGATGATCGGCTATTTCGAGACACTGTGAGCCAGCCGATCGCCGCAGGAGCTTACCGTGCCGGTGCATAACGAGGACATCGCAGTCATCTTCGAGGAGATGGCCGATCTGCTCGAGGTGGAGGAGGCCAACCCGTTCCGGGTGCGCGCCTACCGCAACGCGGCGCGGACCGTGCGCGCGCTGGGTCGTGAACTCAGCGAGATGCTCGCCGCGGGCAGAGACCTGACCGAGCTGTCCGGCATTGGCAAGGACCTGGCGGCCAAGATCGCGGAGATCGTCGCCACCGGGCACGCCGAGGCGCTGGACAAACTGCACAAGGAAGTCCCGGCCGGTCTCGAGGCGCTGCTGCGGATACCGGGGCTGGGGCCCAAACGCGTCAAGGCGCTGTACCACGATCTTCACATCAAGAGCGTGAAGCAGCTGGAAAGCGCGGCAAAGCGCGGTCGTATCAGGGAGCTGCCGGGTTTCGGCGCCAAGACCGAACAGCGTATTCTGGAAGCGGTGGCAGCGGATCGCAGCAGCGAAAAACGCTTTCTGCACGCCACGGCGCGCCAGTACGCCGAACCGCTGCTGGCCTATCTGCGGTCTGTCTCCGGCGTCAAGGAGGCGATAGTCGCCGGCAGTTACCGGCGCGGCAATGAAACCGTGGGCGACCTGGATATCCTGGTGACGGCCGCTGCCAAAAGCCCGGTTATGCAGCGCTTTGTCGGGTACGACGAGGTGAGCGACGTGGTCTCCCAGGGCAGCACCCGCGCCACGGTGTTCCTGCGCAGCGGCCTGCAGGTGGATTTACGCGTCGTGGAGCAACAGAGTTTCGGTGCGGCGCTGCACTATTTCACCGGCAGCAAGGCGCACAACATCCGGATTCGCCGCCTCGGTCAGCGGCGCGGCCTGAAGATCAACGAGTATGGCGTGTTCAAGGGCGAGGCACGGGTCGGGGGTAATACCGAAGCCTCGGTATTCAAGGCCGTGGGTTTGTCCATGATCCCCCCCGAGCTGCGCGAGGGCGGCGACGAGATCGAGGCGGCGCAGAAGGGCGAGCTTCCCCGGCTCATTACCCGCGCGGATCTCCACGGTGATCTGCACATGCACAGCCAGGCGAGCGACGGCAACGCCACCATCGAGGAGATGGCGCGCGCGGCAAAACAGGCCGGCCTGAAGTACATCGCCATCACCGATCACTCCCGGCACCTGACCGTGGCGCACGGTCTGGACGAAAAGCGCCTCGCCGAACAGATCGAGCACATCGAGCGTCTCAACGAGAAGCTGAGCGGAATCACGGTTCTGAAGGGCATCGAGGTCGATATTCTCGAAGACGGTCGCCTCGACCTGCCCGACAGCATTCTCTCGCAGCTGGACCTGGTGATCGGCGCCGTGCACAGCCAGTTTCGTCTGTCGCGCGCCCGGCAGACCCGACGCATCCTGCGTGCCATGGAGGCGCAGTACTTCACGCTGCTGGCACACCCCAGTGGACGCCTGCTGGGAAGCCGCCCGGCCTATGAACTGGACATGGCGGCCGTTATTGCCACGGCGCGTGAGCGCGGCTGTTATCTGGAACTGAACAGCCAGCCGCAGCGCCTGGATCTCACCGACAGCCACTGCCGGCTGGCCAGGGAGCAGGGCGTGCTCGTGAGCATCAACAGCGACGGGCACCGCAGCGGCGACTTCGCGCTGCTGGAAGGGGGTGTCAACCAGGCGCGTCGCGGCTGGCTGGAGAAGCGCGATGTGTTGAACACGCGCCCGCTGGGTGTGCTGCGCGGGCTGCTCAAGGGCACCATGGGCTGAGCGTGCGCCACGAGGCCAGAGCGGGCTGAGGTTGCCTTTAGGGACGAGACTGTCTAACGTATGCCACGCGGACAGCGCTGGATCATTCACCACCCGCGCGGTGTTGCAGAGGCGGCTGAACGGCGAGTCTGCCTGACAGTGGTGCGGGAGGTCTGCGCCGCGCCAGGCCGAGGCTGTCGACAACGGGATGGGAACGCAAGTGATGGAACGACGTGCAGAGCTGGACGCCATTGCGGATCGTTACCGGCGTGAGCCGACCGCGCTGCTGCAGATTCTGCGCGACGCCCAGGACATCGAGGGCTGGTTGCCGCCGGCGACTCTGACCCACGTGGCCCGGCTGCTCGCATTGCCGCGCGCCCGTGTCGAGGGCGTGGCCGGTTTCTACAGCTTCCTGCACCTGAAACGCCCCAGCCGCTACCGGGTTTTGTTCTCCGACAACATCACCGACCGCATGGCGGGCAATCTGGCGCTGATGGAGGGCATGTGCAAAAGCCTCTGGCTGGAGCGTGGCAAGACCTCCGAGGACGGACTGGTGCTGGTGGATACCACGTCGTGCACCGGCATGTGCGACCAGGGTCCGGCCATGCTGGTGAACGGCTGGGCGATACCCCGGCTGACGTCGGCCCGCATTGATCAGGTTGTGGAGCTGATTCGGTCCGCCACACCGATCGAGGATTGGCCAGCCGAACTGTTCCTGATCGAGGACAATATCCACCGTAAGGGTATGTTGCTCGATGCTTCGCTCGAGCCGGGCGAGGCGATCCGTGCTGCGATCACGCGCGGGCTGCGCGACGACCCGAGTTCGGCCAGGGGCCCCCTGGCGACGTTGGAGGCGATCAAGCGCTCCAACCTGCGCGGCCGGGGCGGGGCGGGTTTCGCCACCGGGCTCAAATGGGAAGCCTGCCGCAACGCGCCGGGGGATATGCGCTACGTGGTCTGTAATGCCGACGAGGGCGAGCCGGGGACCTTCAAGGACCGGGTGCTGCTGACCCGCTACGCGGATCTGATGTTCGAGGGCATGACGGTGTGTGCGTACGTCATTGGCGCGCGCAAGGGGTTCGTTTATCTGCGCGGCGAGTACCGGCATCTGCTGGCGCCCCTGCAGGCCGTGCTGGAGCGCCGCCGGGCCGATGGCCTGCTGGGTGAACGAATCTGCGGGCAGGCCGGGTTCGAGTTCGATATCGAGATTCACATGGGCGCCGGCGCCTACGTGTGCGGCGAAGAGTCGGCCCTGATCGAATCCCTTGAAGGCAAGCGGGGTATTCCGCGCAACCGCCCGCCATACCCGGTCACCCACGGCTATCTGCAGCAGCCGACCACGGTCAATAATGTCGAGACGTTCTGTGCGGCCGCCCTGATCGCCTTGCGCGGCGGCGAGTGGTATCGCAACATCGGCACCGCCAAGTCGGCGGGCAGCAAGATTCTGTCGATTTCCGGTGACTGCGCGCGCCCGGGGATTTATGAGTATCCGTTCGGCGTGACGGTCCGCGAGGTGCTGGAGGACTGCGGGGCGGAGCAGACCCAGGCGGTTCAGATCAGCGGCCCGTCGGGCACCTGCATCGACGCCACCGAGTTCGAGCGGCGCATCGCTTTCGAGGATCTGCCCACCGCCGGGGCTTTCATGGTGTTCGATGCGTCGCGCGACCCGTTCGAGGTAGCGCGCAACTTCACCCACTTTTTCGCCCACGAGAGCTGCGGCTTCTGCACACCCTGCAGGGTCGGCACCACGCTGCTGTGCAACGTCGTGGACAAGATTCACCGGGGCAAGGGTTCGCGGCACGAGCTCAACCAGATCTTCCGGCTCAGCCGGCTGTTGCAGTCCGCCAGCCACTGCGGACTGGGTCATACCGCCTGCAATCCGCTGCTGGACACGATCAAGCGCTTTCGTCCGGCCTACGAGCGGCGCCTGGAGTCGCTCGAATTCGAACCCGCTTTCGACCTGGACGGGGCGCTGGAGCGGGCCCGGGCGATCACCGGCCGCGACGACCCCGGCGCGCACTCGAGGGTAGACGAATGAAGACCGGGGATACACCTGCGACGTTCCTGCTCGACGGCGAGGAAGTGCCGTTCGAGCCCGGCCAGACGGTCATACAGGCCGCACTCGCCGCTGGCCACTATATTCCGCACCTCTGCTATCACCCGGAGTTCAAGCCGCACGGCAGCTGCAAGGTCTGCACGGTGGAGGTCAACGGCCGCACCGCCGCGTCCTGCACCATGCCGGCCGCGCCGGGCATGGAGGTGGCCAGCCAGACTCCGGCGCTCAACGAACAACGCAAGACGCTGGTGCAGATGCTGTTTGTCGAAGGCAACCATTTCTGTCCCTCGTGCGAAAAGAGCGGCAACTGCCTGTTGCAGGCGGTGGCCTATGACCTGGAAATCATGTCGGCCGAACTCGACTACCTGTTCCCGAACCGGCCGGTCGATGCCTCGCACCCGGAGATCCTGCTGGATTTCAACCGCTGCATCCTGTGCGAACTGTGTGTGCGGGCCTCGGCGGAGGTAGACCGCAAGTGCGTGTTCGCCCTGTCCGGGCGCGGCATCACCAAGCATCTGATCGTCAACGCCGAATCCGGGCGCCTGGCCGACACCGAGATCGCGGTCACGGACAAGGCCCTGGAGGTGTGCCCGGTCGGTGTCATCCTGCGCAAGGGCGTCGGTTTCGAGGTGCCCATCGGCGCGCGGCGCTTTGACCGGAGTCCGGTCAGCGACCAGGCCCTGGAGGATGCACCGCGCGGTCCGGCGGCCAGGGGCGAGGGCAAGACATGAGCGACACCCCGAATCCGAAGCTGCGCGTCGCTACGACGTCTCTGGCGGGCTGTTTCGGCTGTCACATGTCGCTGCTCGACATTGACGAGCGGCTGTTCGAATTGCTCGAGCATATCGAATTCGACCGCACGCCGCTCACCGACATCAAGCACTGTGGCCCCTGTGATGTGGGGCTCATCGAGGGCGGTCTCTGCAACGCGGAGAATGTCGACGTGCTGCACGAGTTCCGCAGCAACTGCAAGATTCTGGTGGCGGTCGGCGCCTGCGCGGTCAACGGTGGCCTGCCGGCGCAGCGTAATCACCTCGACCTGGGTGCCTGCCTGCAGGAGGTCTATGTCACCGAGCCCAGTCTGGCCAACGGCTGCATACCCAATGACCCCGAACTGCCGCTGCTGCTGGATAAGGTACACCCCTTGCACGAGGTGGTGAAAATCGATTATTTCCTGCCCGGCTGTCCGCCGCCCGCAGACGCGATCTGGAAGTTCCTCACCGACCTGCTGGCGGGGCGTACGCCGCACCTCGGTCATGGCCTGATCCACTACGATTAGCTACCCGGAGTACTGTCTCATGAGTTCCGAACTCGAAACCGCCGCCAATCCCGCCGGCCTGGAGCGGGTGATCATCGAGCCGGTGTCCCGGGTGGAGGGGCACGGCAAAGTCTCCATTCTGCTCGACAGCGACGATCACGTGCAGCAGGTGCGGCTGCATATCGTCGAGTTTCGCGGTTTCGAGAAGTTCATCCAGGGCCGGCCCTACTGGGAGATCCCGGTCATGGTGCAGCGGCTGTGCGGTATCTGCCCGGTCAGCCACCACCTGGCGGCGGCCAAGGCGCTGGACCCGGTGGTCGGGGCCGGGCGACTGACCCCGGCCGCCGAGAAGATCCGCCGCCTGATGCATTACGGCCAGATCCTGCAGTCACACGCGCTGCACTTCTTTCACTTGTCGTCGCCCGACCTGTTGTTCGGTTTTGACTCGGACCTGGCGCGGCGCAATATCGTCGGCGTGGCAGCCGAGCATCCGGATATTGCCAGGCAGGGGGTGCTGCTGCGCCGGTTCGGGCAGGAGGTGATCCGCGTCACCGCCGGTAAGCGCGTGCACGGCACCGGCGCGATTCCGGGCGGCGTCAACAAGCCGGTAACGGCACAGGAGCGCGACGAACTGCTCAAGGATGTCTACCAGGTCGTCGCCTGGTGCCGCGCGGCGGTGCAGCTTGCGAAGCGCCTGCACCTGTCCAATATCGGCCTGTATAACAGCTTCGGTGCGTTTCGCTCCAATCTGATGAGCCTGGTGGCGCCGGACGGGGCCATGGATCTCTACCATGGTGCGCTGCGGGCGCGCGACAGCGCCGGCGCGATCGTGTTCGATAAAGTCGACTACAGCCGCTACTGGGACTACCTGACCGAGGAGGTCAAACCCTGGTCGTACATGAAATTCCCTTACATCCGGAGTCTGGGCGCAGAGCAGGGCTGGTACAAGGTCGGGCCGCTCGCCCGGGTGCAGAACTGCGACTACATTCCAACGCCGTTCGCGGAGGCGGAGCGGCGCGAGTTCGTCGACTTCGGTGGCGGGCAGCCGGTGCACGCAACGCTCGCCTATCACTGGGCGCGCATGATAGAGATGCTGTTCGCGGCCGAGTCGATAAAAGATCTGCTGCACGATAACGACATCCTGGGCGACGATCTGGTAACCGCCGGTGAACGTTGCGAACGCGGGGTGGGGGTCATCGAGGCGCCACGCGGCACCCTGATTCACCATTACCGGGTGAACGAGGACGACCAGGTGGTGCGTGCCAATCTCATCGTCTCGACGACCCACAACAACCAGGCGATGAACGAGGCGATCCGCCACGTTGCCCGGCGCTATCTCGACGGCCGTAAGCTCACCGAGGGCCTCCTCAACCACGTCGAGGTGGCGATACGCGCGTTCGATCCCTGCCTGTCGTGCGCGACCCATGCGCTCGGCAGAATGCCGCTGCACCTGGAGCTGTTCGACGCCGAGGGGCAGTGCATTGACACCCTGGTCAAGAATTCGCGCGAGCGGTGTCCCTGAATCCCGCAGCGGAGAACGCCCCGGCGCCGCTGCTGGTGATCGGCATCGGCAATCCCAGCCGCGGCGACGACGCTATCGGGCCTCTCGCGATTGAGCGCCTGGGCGCGCTGGGTTTACCCGACACCGAGCTGCTGACCGATTTCCAGCTGCAGGTCGAATATGCGCTCGATCTGGTGGGGCGCCGCGAAGTGGTGTTCATCGACGCGGCAGCATCCGGCCCCGCGCCATTCAGCTTCCAGCCGGCGACGCCGGTCGCCGATGCCAGCGCCACCAGCCACGCGCTTTCCCCGGCAGCCGTGCTCGATGCCTATCAACGTGTCACCGGGGCGCCGCTGCCGGAGGCGTTCATACTGGCAGTGCGCGGCTATCAGTTCGAGCTGGGCGCCCCCATCAGTGCCGCCGCCGCGGCAAATCTGGACGCGGCGCTGCAGATGCTCTTGTCACGCCTCGCCGGACCCGTTCGCAGGCCGGGCGCGGACGGCGCCGACTGAGCCACTTGGTGCAAGGCGTTCCTGCCCCTGCACCGGGTTTGTGCATACGCCAGGCCTTGCTGCGCCGAACGCGCCCCAAAACACGCTGCGTGTCGATCGATTTTCCGGCTCGATTGTTGCTTTCTGTTACATTGACAGCTGCCGGTGATGTGCTCTAGTCTGTTTCCACTGTGGCGCACAGCACATCGCTTCGAAAGAAAGCGGCGCCTGTTGCACGCAACCATGTTACGGCACGGAATGCCGGCCGGGAGGAATTGGAAATGATCGATTATCAGCAACTCAATGAAGAAAACCATCAGATCGTCGAACTGTCGAATATTCTGGCGTATCTGTTTCAGGATCGGTCCATGTGCGATACCGAAACCTGCTGCAGCCTTTTCTACCGCTATATTGAGAAGGTGAACCAGCATATGGAGCTGGTGGATAACAACCTGTACAAGGATCTGCTCGCACACCCGGAAAACGACATCAAGAATGTCGCACGCAATTTCATGAGCGGTGGCCAGGAGATCAAGCACATTCTCAACCGGTACGAAAAGAAGTGGTGCCGGAAGATGAAACAGCAGATCCTGGTCGGTCCCAAACACGAGCAGTTTCTGAAGGAAACGAGCGAAATGTTTGCCCTGATTCTGGATCGCATTCAACGCGAAACCGAGCGTCTTTACCCGTTGGTGCGGGAGATTAGCGGGGATTCGCGCCACGCCGCCTGACAGCAGCGGGCGGGGGTGCTGATGGCATTCACCGCCCACGGCGCCGGCAGCGGGATTGCTCCGCCGCAGCTCAGCAGTCAGATGCGGTTTGTGCTCGGGCGCCGGGGAGGCAGATCCAGCGCCTGCCGCTCGGGGTGTTTGCCGCTACTACTTCGTGTCCCCGGTTTCCGGCACCGTAAGCCTGTCTTTATATAGCTCGGCCAGGGGAATCCAGACCTCCTGGAACAGCAAATTCTCTTTATCGTGATCCGTGTCAGCCGACTCGATAATATCGATCGCACGCCGGTACAGAAATTCTTCCAGCTCCAGCTTGGTCGCCATCTGCAGTATCCTCGTTCAAGCGTCAGTTCGTTAGAACCTCTCTCATAATCCCCCGCGGTCGCGACCGCGGCGATTTTGCCCCATGGCGCGGCGCGGCGAGCGTGGTGTAGCCCATGCTACACGAGCGAACCGCAACAAAGCCATGGGGCAAAAGCGCCCGGTCCCCAGGGGTTGCGCCCGAAATACCAGCCTCGTAGGTTCACTACTGTGCGGCGCGCTGCGCCTTGCAGGCCGGTATTTCGGACCGCAACCGCGCTCAGCGTAGCCTGCGCAACTCGACACGGCGGTTTTTCAGCAGTCCAGCGCGGGTGCTGTTATCAGCGATCGGCTGTTCGGAACCATAGCCGCGGGCGGTGATATTGGCGGGATTCACGCCACGCGTCGTCAGGTATTCGCGCACCGCCTTGGCGCGTTGCTCGGACAGCCAGCGGTTGTAAGCGCGGTCACCCTGGCCATCGGTGTGACCGGCGACCTCCAGTTGCAGGCGTGGATACTGCACCAGGATACCGGCAACCCGATCCAGGATGGCGCGCGCGGTGCCGGTCAGCTCCCATGAGTCGTAGCGGAAGTTGACTCCCTGCAGGGAAATCGATGCATCCGGGGCGCAGCCCATGTCGTCGACCTTGACGCCGGGTGGAGTTTCCAGGCACAGATCGAGCGTGTCGCTGATTCCGTCCCCGTCGCTGTCGTCCCCGCGGCTGAGGCCGGGTGGCAGGGTGCTGGTGGCCGGCTGCAACGGCGCAGCGCCGGCGGGTGTTTCCAGACCGGCGAGTTCACTGCCTGCGGTTTGCGCCGGGCGCGCGGAGCGTGCCTGTTGCAATGCCACCGAGACGGCGTCCAGCTCGGTTTTCATTTCGGCCAGTTGCTGGTCGCGCTCGGCGAGCTCGTTGCGCAGACGTTCGGTTTCCTCGCTCAGCGTCTGCTGATGGCTTTGAAACAAAGCCATCTGCTGGCGCGTTTCACCGAGCGCGCTGTCGATCTTCTGCAGTTTGCCGCGCAGCTGCTCACGGTCTTCGCGCAAAGTGCGGCGCTCCGCTTCCAGCGTTGCGATCTGCTCGCGCTGCCCGGCGAGCGCCGCGTTGGCCTGCTCCAGCTCGCTGCGCAGCCGTTCGTGTTGCTGCGCCAGGGTTGCGTTCTGTGCGTTCTGCTGCCGGCTTTCCTCAAGCGCCGCGCTGGTGGTCGCGAGTTCGGCGTCCAGCCGGTCGCGCTCGCCGCCGAGCATCTGCTGGCGGGTTTCCAGTTCCGCGACGCGCTGCTGCGCTTGTTGCAGCGCCGCGTCAGCCGTCTCGAGCGCGCCGCTCAGTCGCTCCTGCTCGGCGCTCAGCGCGCGCTTTTCAGCCGCGAATCCGTCGACCTGTTGCTGCAGTGTTTCGCGCGCCGCGTTGGCGGCCTGCAGCTCGGTGTAAAGACGGTCACGCTCCTCGACCAGCGCCTGCTGCCGGGCCGGTTGTTGCTGCTGTGCCTGCAGCGTGGCCCGGGCGGTCTCCAGTTCGGTCTGCAGCTGCTTGTGGCGTTCCTGCAGCGCCTGCTTCTCCGCCTCGAAGCCGGTCACGCGGCTCTGGGTTGCGTCGAGTGCCGTGGTAGTGGATTCGAGCTGTTGTTCGAGACGCCGGTATTTTTCCTGCTGCCTCTGTAGTTCCGCATCGAATCCGGCGGCCTGTTCCTGCAGCGCCGCAAGCTCGCTACTCAGGCGATCGCGTTGTTCCGTCAGCGCCTGGTTCTGCTGTACCTGCTGCTGCAGCGGGCCGAGCGCAGCGGTCGCGGTTTCAAGTTCACCGCGCAGTCGGTCCCGCTCTTGCTGCAGCCGCTGCTGACTGGCCTCCAGTTCAGCGATGCGCTGCTCCCGTTCGAACAGGCTCGCCCGGGTCGCGCCCAGTTCGCCGGTCAGGCGCTCGTGCTCTGCGCCCAGTTGCTGTGCCGCGGCCAGCTGCCGGTGGCTGTCGTCGCTGGCCGCCTGCGCCGCGGCCAGCTCTGCCAGCAGCCGATCGCGTTCCGCACTGAGCCGCTGTTGTTCGCTGGCGGCGGCGTCGCTGTGTTGGCGCAGCTCCGCCAGCGCCTGGTTTGCGTCCTGCAGCTCACCCTGGAGGCGCGTGGTTTCGTCGTTCAGCGCCTGTAACTGGACCAGCCGTGCCTGCTGGTCGGAATGCTTGGCTCGGGCGCGTTCGAGTTCGACCTGGAGCTGCTCGCCGCGTTCACTCAGCTGCTGTGCGTCGTTGTCCAATGCAGCGATCTGTTGTGCGCGCTCGCCGAGCGCGGCGTTGGCCGCTTCCAGCTCGCCTTGCAGATGATCGCGCTGCTCGAGCAGCGCCGGCAGCTGGGCGAGCTGCTCCCGGTTGTCTAGCAACGCGCGGTTGGCACTCTCCAGCTCCTGTTGCAGCCGGGTGCGCTCCCGGCCCAGGGCCTGCTGCTGCTCGGTGAGGGCATCGATATGCTGATCGCGTTCCGCGAGCGCCGCAGTGGCGCGGCCCACCTCGGTGTGCAGCCGCTCGCGTTCCGCCTCCAGGCTGTGTTGCTGTGCTTCCAGTGCGGCTACGCGCTGCTGCAGTTCGTCCACCGCGCGGCCGGCGTCGTCCAGCTCAGCCCGCAGGCGGTCGCGTTCTGCGCCCAGTGCCTGGCTATCCACCAGCTGTTGCTCACTCTGGCCGAGCGCGGCGCGGGCGTCTGCCAGTTCACTGTGCAGTTGTTCGCGTTCGGTGCGCAATGTCTGCTGCTCGCCTTCCAGGCCGGTGACGCGTTGCCGCAGTTCGGCTAGTGTCGTGTTGGCGCTGTCCAGCTCGCCGGTCAGCCGGTCGGTTTGCTGCGCGAGTTCCCGGGCCTGCTCGAGTTGTTGATGCGTTTCACCGAGTGCCGTGTTGGCGGCCGCCAGCGCGCTGTCCAGACGTTCGCGCTCCGCCGCAAGACTGTGTTGCTGCGTCTCCAGGGCTGCGTAGCGTTGTTGCAGGTCCTCGAGTTCAGTATTCGAAGCGTCCAGCGCAACTTGCAGGCGGTCGCGTTCTGCGCCCAGCTGCTCGGCCGCGGCAAGCTGACGCTGGCTTTCGTCGATCGCCGCCTGCGCCGCGGTCAGTTCGGTCAGCAGGCGGTCGCGTTCTGCCCTCAGCCGCTGCTGCTCGGCGGCGGCGGCATCGCTTTGTGCCCGCAGTTCGGCCAGAGCCTGGTTGGCGTCGTCCAGCTCGGTCTGCAGGCGTGTGGACTGATCGCTCAGGGCCTCAAGCTGTGTCTGCTGGTCGGTGCGTGCTGCGCGAGCGTTCTCCAGTTCAGTGCTCAGACGGTCGCGCTCCCCGGCCAGCAACTGCTGTTGCGTGTCGAGCTGCGCGAGCTGCTGGCGGGTCTGCTCGAGGGCGTTGTTGGCGACTTTCAGTTCGTCCTGCAAACGTGCGCGCTCGCGGCTCAGTGTTGCGTTGCGGGTCTGCACCTCAGAAATCTGCTGCTGCGACACGCTCAGATTTCCGTTTGCCGTTTCCAGCCGTGTATCGAGGCGGTCACGCTCTTTGCGCAACGCCAGGCGCAGTGATTCCAGCCTCTCGATGTCCTGTTGTTTTTCAGCCAGAGCGTTGCTGGCCGTCGCGAGCTGTTGCTGCAGCTGGTCGCGCTCGGCGCTCAGATTCTCGCTGCGGGTTTGCAGTTCCGCGATCTGCTGCTGGTACGCGCCCAGCTGGCCGCGGGCGGTTTCGAGCTCCGTCGCCAGTGCCGCGAACTGCTCGCGGGAAGCATCGTGGGCACTCGCCGCGCTGGCCAGCTGCTCGCTCAGTCGGCGTTGCTCCACGAGCCCTTGCTGATACTCGCTGTCGGCCCGCTGCAGTGCCGCGCGCGCCTCTTCCAGGGTGGCGCGCGTGTATTCCAGTTCCTGATTTGCCTTGTCGAGTTGCGTTGCCTTGGCATTCAGCTCCGCTTGCAGCTGCTCGCGTTCCAATGCCGGTGCGGCGCGCTCCGCCTGCGGCGTCCCAGCAACGGGTGGTAGCCGGGAGGGTGCAGGGTAGCGATATTGGGGTTGTCTGTAGCCACGTGGCGCAGCATAGCCGCTTTGCGGGGGTGTGTAGCCCTGCGGAGCGCCGTAGACTTCCGGTCGCGGATAGCCCTGGGGCGACCTGTAGCCGCCGACGCGGCCGCGCGGGTCCCCTTGCCAGTTCGGATAGGGGCCAGCCTGCGGGTACCCGCCGGGCTGCTCAGCCCAGCTCTGGACACCGCTCAGAGCCAGCATGGAAGCAATGAGAATGGAATGCGGAAACGGCGTTCGGCCCATGACGCTTTCCCCCGTGCGTCGACAAACTGTTATTGTTGAATTATACGCCTATGTTACGTTCGCCACCGTCGCTGACACAACTTTTCCGCGCGACGTCGATGAAAATCAGCCATAATCCGCGCTGTTAGCGGCGCGGCCCAAACCGCAAACGTGCCATTGTCGTGGCGGTTTCCGGTTTGCGTCCGTGGCGCCGACGGGGGAGGAGTAAGCAGTGCGAGCCATTTTTGCCGACCGCAAGGTGCTCTCCTGGGCGCTGTACGACTGGGCCAACTCGGCTTTCTCCACCACCGTGCTGGCGGCTTTTTTTCCGGCCTTTTACAAGGATTACTGGAGCGCCGGGGTAGCGGCCAGCACCAGTACCTTTCAGCTCGGGCTTGGCCATGCGCTGGCCAGCGCACTGATCGTGATTCTGGCGCCGGTACTGGGTGCCATCGCCGACAGCGGTGGCGCCAAGAAACGTTTTCTTGCTTTCTTTGCGCTGCTAGGCGTGGCCATGACCGCCGCCCTGTGTGCGGTGGCGCAGGGTGACTGGCTGCTGGCCATTGGCGTGTTTGTGCTCGCCAATGTCGGCTTTTCCGCTGCTAACGCGTTTTACGATTCGCTCATCGTGAATGTTACCGAACCGGAACAATTCGACGTCGTTTCGGCGTATGGTTATGCGCTGGGCTACGTTGGTGGCGGGCTGCTGTTCGCCTTCAATCTTACCACCGTGCTCTGGCCGTCGTGGTTCGGTATTGCCGATGCGTTGGAGGCGGTGCGGCTTTCGTTTCTGAGCGTGGCGCTGTGGTGGCTGGTGTTCACGATACCCGTGCTGCTCAACGTGCCCGAGCCGCGTGGCGCGGTGCGTGTCGGGGTAGTGGGTGCGATACGGGCCGGCTTCCGGCAGTTGGCGGATACCTTCCGCGAGTTGCGCAAGCTGCGCGTGGTATTGACGTTCCTGGTCGCGTACTGGCTGTACATTGACGGGGTGCACACCATTGTGCGCATGGCGGTCGATTACGGCATGGCGCTGGGCTTCGAAATGCAGCACCTGCTCACGGCTCTGCTGATCACCCAGTTCGTGGCTTTCCCCGCCGCCCTGGCATTCGGGTTTGTGGCCGGCTACATCGGCGCCAAGGCCGGCATTCTGATCGGGGTCGCGGTGTACAGTGTGGCAACTATCGGCGCGGTGTTCATGGACTCGGTCAGCCATTTCTACGCTCTCGCAGTCGTGATCGGGCTGGTACAGGGGGGGGTGCAGTCGCTCAGCCGCTCGATGTATGCGCGTCTGATCCCGGCCGACAAGTCCGCCGAGTTTTTCGGCTTCTATAACATGCTCGGCAAGTTCGCCGCCATTCTCGGGCCGCTGATGGTCGGGTTCGCGAGCCTGGCCACCGGCAGTCCGCGTCTCTCGCTGCTGACTATCATTATCCTGTTCGCCGCCGGCGGCCTGCTGTTGTACTGCGTCGACGAACGTCGCGGCGCGCGCATTGCTCACCAGCTGGAGCAGGCCTGAGGGTGGCACGCAACACTTCGTTACACTTCCTTACAGCCGCGACATAAGCGTGCAAAACCTTCCCCTTAATCTCCTTTACAGGTGTAGCGGCCGGCGCGCGTAGGGCCGGTCGGCACGCCAGTTCAATATTCGAAGCGATTAAGGAGTGATACGATGAGGAAACTATTACGGACCACCGCCCTGGCCACCCTGCTCAGCGCGCCGGCGGTGTACGCGCATCACCCGGCGGCGGACATCGTCGACCCGGAAATCTATGCAATGATCGACAGCATGGTGGCCGATACACCGCATGCCGACCTGGTGTTTACGGACATGGGTGGTGGCATGACCGAGATCACCGTCAGCAGCCGTGACCTGCGTACCCTCGAGAATCTCATCGACGACGGCGTGCTGGAGTATGCGTCCATGCTGGATGGCGACGTGGATGTGGCTATCGACTTTGTCGACAACGGCAGCGTCACCCTGACCATCTCCCAGAGTCCCCTGTAACACCGGCGGCCCGCCCGGCCCGGTACTGTACTGTGCCGCGGCCGGGTGGCGGTCTGCACCCAGCCACGTTGACGGGGCCGGCATCGTTCCCTGGCAACACGGCGGCCGTTGTCTCGCCGCCCTGCGCCGGGCAGCCGGTTCAGACCGTCAATCCATGTCTTCCTGCAGCAGGATGCGTGTTCCTTCCAGAGCGAGTGCCTGCTCGTCGATGAATTTCAGCACCAGTGTACCCAGACTCAGCATGTCGCCGTGCTTGAGGAGTTGCCTGTCGACCGGTCTTCCGTTCACCCGGGTGCCGTTGGTGCTGCCGAGGTCCTCGACGCTGACGTCCAGCATATCTTCCAGGTAGGCACTGGGTGTGAGCCTGATGACGGCATGATTGCCACTGACACTGGCGTCGTCAGGTTGCAGGTCGTTACCGGGGTTGCGGCCGATGCTGAAGCATTCGCCCGTCAGGGGGTGTTCGCTGACCAGGTTGCCTTCGACGATTTGCAGTACTTTATACATGATTTCCGACCTCTCTGGGTGTTGTGTCAGGCCGTCTTGCGACGGCCGCCACGAAGCTGTGCCCGGCACTTGCGGATGGCCGCCGCCATGTCTGCGCCGCTGCCAAAGCGTTTGCCGGGGTCTTTCTGCAACGCGCGCATGACCAGCCGGGTCACGGGCGCCGGAAGCCCCTGACGCGCTTTGCGCAACGGCGGTGTTTTTGCGTTCGCTATCTGGTACATCACGTTAGCGACCGAGTCGCCGCGGAACGGCAGGCTTCCGCTCAGCAGCTGATACAGGGTGGTGCCGAGTGAAAACAGATCCGAGCGTCCGTCCACCTTGTTGCCGGCGACCTGCTCGGGTGACATGTAGGAAGGGCTGCCGAGTATGGTGCCGGTGCGCGTACGGTCGCTGTCCAGCATGCGGGCGACGCCGAAGTCGGTGATCTTGGCCAGCCCGCTGGCACGGTCGTAGATAATGTTGGACGGTTTGATGTCGCGGTGTACTACCTTGTGGCCGTGGGCGTACGCCAGAGCGTCGGCAACCTGCGCAGCGGCCTCCAGCACCTCCCATACCGGCAACAGCGTGGAGCGGTGAGTCCAGGCATCCAGGCTTTCCCCTGGCACATAATCCATCGCCATATAGGCAAGATCGTGCTCCTTGCCGACATCGTGGACGGTAACGATATTGGGGTGATTCAGGCGCCCCACGGCCTCAGCCTCGCGGAAGAAACGCGCCGTCACGGCTTCCTGTTCGGCTCCGTCCGGGGTCTCCAGCAGGGGCAGGGCCTTTACCGCCACTTCGCGGCCGATATTCGGGTCCAGCGCCAGGTACACGGTACCCATTGCGCCACTGCCAAGTTCGCGCTGCAGCTGATAACGACCCAGCACCGGCAGCTCCATGACCGGATTGTCCAGTATCAGGGTACGGTTGACGCTGGCGCCGTTGGCATTGGGAAACCGGTCTGACAAGGACACCAGGCGCTCGCGGCGGCGGCTGGCGTCGCGAAACTCTCCTGCCGTAGCCTCCAGGCGCGCATAGATACTCTGCGCCCTGGCGACCTGGCGGCGGCGTTCATATTCCAGGCCCAGTTCGTACAAGGGTTCCAGCGCCGCAGGCGCCGGCAGGCAGCGCACGAACTGCTCCATGGCGGGATCGAGCTGGCCCTGAGACTGCAGGTTCCTGCCCAGTTCCAGGCGTGCCTGGGTCGCCTGCTGCTGCAGGTCGGTGAGCAGCAGGGCCCTGCGTGCGGCAAGGGTCAGCAGGACCTGGACGCTGACAACGAAAAGCGCCGGCAGGACCACCGGCAGCCAGACCGCGTGCACGATCAGTGTCACCAGCGCGGCATTCAGCATCGCGGCGGCCGCCAGACCCGAAATCAGGGGCGCGCGCATGCGGTGCCAGCTCACCGGCAGCAGCGCCAGGTAGAGTGCAAACAGCACTACCATGGCGCGCTGGGCGCCATAGGCCCAGGCCGGAAACACGATGTTGGTGCCCTCCAGCATGCTGCCAAGTACTTGCGCCGACCAGCTGACCGGGGCTTGCAGCCGGCCCGACGGGCCGAGCAGCCGTGGCACCAGGCTGGGTGCCGTCAGTCCCAGCAATACGCCTTTGCCACTCAAACGACCGGCCAGCGCGTCGTCTCCAAGCACCGCGTCGAGCGAGTACAGGGGCGGCGCGGCGGCGGGGCGGGGATAGTAGGCGAGGCCGGCCCCGCCCAGATCCCGGGGGGTGCCGATTTGCAACGGTGCCCCCGGCGTGTAGCTCAGTCGCGCGGCGTCGACGCCGCGCATGGCTGCCAGCAGCGCCAGCTCCAGACCCGGAATGTAGCGCCCCGACACCCGTGCCAGGCTGGGTGCGCCATGCACCCTCTGACCGTCCCGGTAGCGCTGAGTGATACCGAACCCGGCCGCGCCGTCGAGCAGCAGCGGCAGGGGCGGCTGCACGCGGGTTTCCGCGGGCGCCGGCGCGGACACGAGGCCTTGCAGCAGAAAATGTCCCCAGGACGGCACTTTCAGGGGCGTGGCAAGTGCAAACCGCTCCAGCTGCCGAGGCGCCGCGGCCGGTGGTGGCTGGCTCGAGGCTTCGGCGCTCAGTACCAGGTTGCCTGCCGTCGCGATCGACCGCGCCAGCCGGCGGTCGACATCCAGTCGCGCCAGCCAGCCGGTCGCCTTGTCACGCAGCGGCCGCTCCAGTGAGTCCAGCTCCGCGCGCAGGGACTCCACGGCCGGCGGCGTTTCCGCGCCGTCCAGCGGGAGCATCACGCCGATCGCGGCGGGCTGAAAGCGCTGCAGTCGCTCCAGCACCGCGATGATGCGCTCGCGTGGCCACGGCCAGCTGCCCCGGCGGTCCAGTGTCGCCTGGTCAATGGCCACCACCGCAACCGAGGCGGGCGCCTGCGCCGTCGGCATGAAACGGCTTCCCCACGCCAGTAACAGGGTTTCCAGGTGACCCACAGCGGGCGTGAAGCTGGCGGCCAGGGCGGCCACAGCGGCTGCGGCGACCATGAGCCGGCAGGTGTTCCAGGCGCGAGCGTTCACCTTGAATCGGGCCTCCCCCAAGGCCGGTTACCCGGCCTGCGTGATAGGGCGCCGCTTGCCGGGCGTGTTGGCGACACCCGGCGCACGGTCGCGTTCAACTTGAAGTATCGGTATGGTTGGCAAGGGCTTTACGCAGCCGGGCAGACCCTGCCCGGTGGACACCGGGGTCGCGGGAGGAGCGCTGGACGTGAAGGGCGAATTTTTGAACGGGTTCTCAGTTTGGCGTGCCGGCCAGGGGCGCGCGCTCGTGGCGGGCGCCGTTGTGCTCGCAGTCATGCTGCTGGCTGCGGGCGCCACCGCGCACGCCTCGGAACCGCTGTTGGTTGGCCGCTTTTCCGAGCAGGATCTGATTGACTGGGAGGAGCAGAAGTTCGCTGCTGCCACCCGCTACCGGCTGGTGCGACTCGATGCCACGACGGTGTTGGCCGCCGAGAGTGAGCGCAGCGCCTCGGGTCTGGTGCGCAGGATACGCGTCGATCTGCACCGCTATCCCTGGCTGAACTGGCGCTGGCGCATCGAAGAGCGGCTGCAAGGCGGCGACGAAAAGACCCGGCCGGGCGATGACTATGCGGCGCGGCTCTATGTGATCGCAAGCGGCGGACTGCGGTTCTGGAACACCCGCGCGGTGAACTACGTGTGGTCCACACAGTCAGACAAGGGAGAAATCTGGCCGAATGCCTTCGCGGGCGATAAGGCCATGATGCTGGCGCTGCGCTCCGGCGCCGACAGCACCGCTACCTGGTACAGCGAAAAGCGTAATGTGCGTGAGGACTTCAGGGCGCTGCACGGCGCGGATATCCGCTACATCGACGCGGTGGCGCTGATGACCGACACCGATAATGGTAGCGGACGCGCGGTTTCTTATTACGGCGATATCTTTTTTACATCTGAATGACGCGCGGCCATGGCGTTGCACCGGCACCGCGGTGAGCGCGGAAGGAGGGCAACAAGGTGTCAGAGGAATCCGGACAAACCCCGGCGAGACACGCCGCACGGCGCGCCGCGAGCCTGCTGGCGGCGATGCTGTGGCTGGCCGCCGGCGCCAGCGCAGAGCCGCATCTGGAGTCGGAAGATATACCGGCGACACCGGCGCTGGAGCTCAACGCGCTGTCCGACCTCGATAGCGTTGTCGCCGGGCTGCTCGAGCACCGTGTGGTGTTCGTGGGCGAACAGCACGACCGTTACGAACATCACCTCACCCAGCTGGAAATCATTCGTCGCCTGCACCAGCGCAACCCGCAGCTGGCGATCGGCATGGAGGCGTTTCAGCAGCCCTTCCAGCCCTATCTGGACGCCTATATCGCCGGCGAACTGAGCGAGCAGGAGTTGCTGCGCAACAGCGAATACTACGCCCGCTGGCGCTTCGATTTCCGCCTCTATGCGCCCATCCTGCGCTACGCACGCGAGCACCGCCTGCCGGTGGTGGCCCTCAACCTGCCCGAGGAAATTACCCGCCAGGTGGGGCGCGGCGGCATCCAGTCCCTGTCGGAGCAGGACCGGGCGCAGATTCCCGCCGACATCGATCGCTCCGATACCGAATACGAGCAACGCCTGTCAGAGGTCTTCGACAGTCACCCGCGTCACAACGGGCAGACTTTCGAGCATTTTCTCGAAGTGCAGCTGTTGTGGGACGAAGGCATGGCCCAGCGTGCCGCCGAATACCTGCAGGCGCATCCCGAACAGCGCATGGTGGTGCTGGCGGGCAGCGGGCACCTCGCCCATGGCAGCGGCATACCGCAGCGTCTGTTGCGTCGTCTGCCGGTTAGCAGCGCCATCGTGCTGAACGGCTGGCAGGGCAGCACCGCGGCCGGCCTGGCGGATTTCCTGCTGTTTCCGGAGCAGCGCGCGCTGCCGCCGGCCGGCAGACTGGGTGCCGTGCTGGACGATCGGGACAGCGAAATCAGGGTGTCGGCCTGCCAGCCCGATAGCCCCTGTGCAAACGCCGGCCTGAAGTCCGGCGACCGTCTGGTGTCCATCGACGATCGGCCTATCGCGGGCATGGCGGACCTTCGGCTGGCGATGTGGGACAAGAGCCCGGGCGACCGGGTCAGACTGGAGATCAGCCGCAAGCGCTGGATCTTCCCGGCCAAAGTCATGCGTCTGGACATCGAGTTGCAGGACATTCAATGAAGCCAGGGCAGACCTGGAGGTTAGCCATCGGGTGGCTGCTGTGGTGGCCGGCACTGTCCGCGGCTGCGCTGCACCACGACCTGGTGGTGAGCGTCGATCCTGACCGGCATCACCTCGAGGTCCAGGACACTCTCAGTGCCGGCGGCGCGGCAATGGGGCGCGTGCAATTCGCCCTGCACCCGGCACTGGAGGTCGAGGCAATGGATGCGGGCGCGCGCCTGGTCGAGCTCACGCCAGCGGCGCGGGAAGCTGGCCCGGCCGGGAACGACGTGCTGGTGCCGCGGCGCTACCAGGTCGAACCGGCCCCCGGGCAGCAGCGTCTCACGCTGCGCTATAGTGGGCCGATCATGCACGCGCTGCAGCAGCAGGGCGAGGAATATGCGCGCAGCTTCAGCGAGACGCCCGGCATGATCGCGCCGCAGGGTGTGTTCCTGTCCGCCAGCAGTCTCTGGTACCCGCAGTTTCCCGACCAGCTGGTAAGTTTCGACATGCGCCTGCAGTTGCCGGCCGGCTGGCGTGGCATGAGCCAGGGCGAGCGCATCGCGGCCGAAGCCGGTGCCGCCGGCGTCACGGAACGGTGGCGCTGCGACGACCTCCAGGAGGAGATCTACCTGCTGGCCGGGCGCTTCACCGAGTACCGCAAGCAGGGTGACAGCGTGGAGGCGCTGGTGTTTTTGCGCGAGCCGGACGCGGCGCTGGCGCAGCAATATCTGGATGCCACTCAGACCTACGTCCAGCTCTACAGCGAGCTCATCGGGCCGTATCCCTACAGCAAGTTCGCCCTGGTGGAGAACTTCTGGGAGACCGGATACGGCATGCCGTCGTTCACGCTGCTGGGGCCGAAAGTGATCCGCTTTCCCTTCATCCTGCATTCCTCGTACCCCCACGAGATTCTGCACAACTGGTGGGGCAACGGCGTGTATGTCGACTACGCCGCGGGTAACTGGGCCGAGGGCCTGACCAGTTACCTGGCCGATCACCTGATCAAGGAGCAGCGCGGTCAGGCTGTGGACTACCGGCGCACCACGCTGCAGAAATACACCGACTATGTGCGCAGCGAAAAAGACTTTCCACTGACTGCGTTCCGCGGCCGCCACAGCGCCAGCAGCGAAGCGGTCGGTTACGGCAAGACGCTGATGCTGTTTCACATGCTGCGTCGTCAGCTGGGCGATGCACGCTTCATCCAAGGCCTGCGCACCCTGTACGGCGAGTACCGGTTCCGGGTGGCGGATTTTGCCGCCGTGGAACGGGTATTTAATGACGCGGCTGAACGGTCGCTGGACGGGTTCTTCGCGCAGTGGGTGCAGCGCCAGGGAGCACCGGTGTTGCAGCTGTCGGAGCCGCGCATGCAGGCCCGTGGCGATGACTATGTGCTGTCGGCACTGATTGAGCAGACCCAGGACGGCCCGGTCTACGATTTGCAGGTACCGGTGGCGGTGCAGTTGCAGGGGCAATCCGATGCCTGGCAGAGCGATGTACGGCTGCAGGAGAGGCGCACCCGGATCGAGCTGACGCTGCCGGCGCCGCCGTTGGCGCTGGCTGTCGATCCTGAGTTCGACGTGTTCCGGCGCCTGCACCGCGAGGAAATTCCGCCGGCGGTCAGTCAGGCGATGGGGGCGAAACGGGTTCTGATTGTGCTGCCGTCGCAGGCGCCGGCGGCGCTGCAGGACGCCTACCGCGAGCTTGCCGCGTCCTGGCGTGCGGGCAATCCGCCCGCGGTCGAGGTCGTCTCGGATGCGGAGCTGGAAATCCTGCCTGCGGATCGCGCGGTGTGGCTGTTCGGCTGGCGCAACCGGTTTCGCGCGCAGCTGGAGCGGGCCCTGCATGGCTATCCGTTCGTCGCTCAGGGTGACAGTGTGCGCATTGAAGACACCCGCCTGATGCAACAGGCGAACGCCGTGGTGGTGATGGCACGCCAGCCCGCCAGTCCCGACCAGGCGCTGGGCTGGCTCGCGGCCGAACAACCGGCTGCCCTGGCCGGGCTGGGGCGCAAGCTGCCGCACTACGGACGCTACAGCTATCTCGGCTTCGGTGGCGTGGCCCCGGACAACGTCCTCAAGGGGCAGTGGCCGGTGGTGGACTCGCCGATGTCGGTGCAGCTGGTGCAGAAAAGCGGCGCAGCCGGCGAGCAGGCGCCGCTGCGGCTGGCGCCGCGCCAGCCGCTGGTGGCCGCCGCGGAGCGCTTTTCGCGCGCCCGCCTGCAGCGGGACGTGGAAACTCTGGGTTCCGAGGCCATGGCCGGGCGCGGTCTGGGCAGCCCGGAACTGGAGCGTGCCGCCGACTACATTGCCGATCAGTTACGCAGCGCCGGTTTGCAGCCCGGCGGCGACGATGCGCAGTCCTGGTTCCAGACCTGGCAGCAACGCGTCGACGTGCTTGACGCCAGCGTGACGCTGAAGAACGTAATCGGCATCCTGCCGGGCACCGACCCCGGGCTTGCCGGTGAGAGCCTGGTGATCGGCGCGCACTATGATCACTTCGGTCGCGGCGCCTACGCCGATCACGCCGCGGGGCGCGGCCAGCTGCACCCGGGCGCCGATGACAATGCCAGCGGTGTTGCGGTGATGTTGGAACTGGCGCGGGTGCTGGCGCGCCAGCCGCAGCCGCGCAGCGTGGTATTTGTCGCTTTCAGCGGCGAGGAGACCGGACGCCTCGGTTCGCGCCACTACGTGAAGAACGCAGCTGCCTATCCGGTCGGCAAGATCATCGCCATGCTGAATCTCGATACCGTCGGGCGGCTGGGCGACAACCCGGTGACGGTATTCGGCGCCGGCTCGGCGGAGGAATGGGTGCATATCTTCCGCGGCGCTTCCCACGTCACCGGGGTGGACGTGAAACCGGTCGGCGACGATTTCGGCTCCAGTGACCAGAGCAGCTTTATCGCGGCCGGGGTGCCGGCGGTGCAGCTGTTCGGCAGTCTGCACGCCGACATTCACCGACCGGGCGATACCCTGGACAAGATCGATGTTTCCGGCCTGGTCAAGGTCACGCAGTTGCTCGACGAAGCGGTGCTATACCTGGCTGGCCGACCGCAGCCGCTGAGCTCGAAGCTCGCCGGCGAGCCTCGGGCGGGGCAGGCCGCAGTGCCCGGCAAGCGGCGCGTCAGCCTGGGTACGGTGCCGGATTTCGCCTTCAGCGGTCCCGGCGTGCGACTCGAGGATGTGCGGGCAGGGTCGCCGGCGGCGCAGGCCGGTCTGCAGGCCGGCGATGTTATCATCGCCGTCAACCAGGGCGCGGTGGACGATATGCGCGACTACGCCGCGGCTTTGAAACGACTGCAGCCGGGCGACGAAATCCGTGTGCGTTTTCGCCGTGCCGGGGCCGAGCAGACAGTGACCACGCGAGTGGTGGAGCGTTGAGGGGTGGTGATGCGAGTACCTGAGTTGA
>CBDTYI010000006.1:0-30220 GCA_965364565.1 uncultured Gammaproteobacteria bacterium
GGTCGGCATCGACGTATCGACCAACAGCTCGAGTGGCTCGCCGGCGCGAAAACGGGTGCCCCAGTCACCCCAGTAACCGATGCGGGTCGCCACCCCGGTTACATAGGTGTCGAGGCGCTCGCAGCCTGGACCCTGCACGAAACCGGCCGGCAGAATACCGACCAGCAGTGCGAGAACAAGCGCAAGAGGGTAGGATTTGTTCAGTGATGTGTTGCCCATGGCTGCCTCCTGTTTGTGTGCGGAGTACAGCCTAGCGCCGCTGGTGGCTCACAGAGTGAGCCAGTGAGACGTCAGCGTGCGTAGCGTCGGGCCACGGCGGCCGCCTCAGCGGCCACGCGCCGGCGCAGACTGGCCGGCGCCAACACCTCGACCTCGCTGCCATGGCGCAGAAGGTCCATGCTCAGCTCGCGGTCATCACTGTAAGGAAATTCGAGCAGATAGCTGCCGTCGGGTTCAAAGTGCCCGACCTGCCGCGGGTGCCAGGTTTCGCTGGCTACCCAGCGCGCGCGCATCGGCGTGAAGCGCACCCGCGCGGTGCGGGTTCCACGGCCACCGAAAATGCCGTAACCCGCAGCCAGAATAGCGTCCAGCTTGGGATCGGGTACGCGGCGGGCTTTGCGCGGCAGGAGCACCGCCTCGCGAATGGTTTCCACACTGAAGCTGCGCACGCCCTTGCGCAGGTGGCACCAGGCATCGAGATACCAGTTGTCACGGTATTATACCAGCCGTTGCGGTGATAGTTCCCGCTCACTCTGTGCATCGCGGCCGCGGTTGTAATGCACCACCCGCATGCGTCTGCCCGCCAGCACTGCGCTGCTGATCACTTCGAAGTGCTCGGGCTGTACCGGGCGCGCATTCATGTGCAGAATCCGGATGCGCCTGCGCAGCTCGCCGCTGCCGTGCGCGTCGCCCTCCAGCAATGCTTCGATGCGCTGTTTCAGCGGCTCGATATGCGGCGTCAACAGGCTCGGCTGCAGCGCGTCGATCAGCTGGTGCATGGTCAGCAGGGCGTGGATCTCCTGGCTGTTGAACCACAGCCCGGGCAGTTCGAAACCGGCGCCATCCGGCTCGTTGTCGAGGCGGTAACCGCGCCGTTCGCGATCCCATAGCACCGGCGCACCAAGCCGTTCGCGCAGATATTCCAGATCGCGCTTGAAGGTGGCAGGCGAAACCTCCAGGCGCTCCAGGAACGTCCGACGCGACACCACGCGCTGGCTTCGCAACAGTTGGACCATTCGCTGCAGGCGTTCCTGGCGCATTTCGGCCCCGGGGTCAGACAGTCATTACCTGGCGCCGCCGCAACGGGTCACCATCACCGCGACCGCGGCTCCAGCGCGCCGTAATCACAATTCGCAGCGGCCTGACAGTCTGCGCGCTAAGCGCAGGCACCGCGCTGGCAGGCACGTCAGCGCTTGAACACCCACACGTCTTTGAGGCCGAGCTTTTCGCTCACGGTGGCGCCGTAGGCACGCGCGTCCTGCTCTGTGGCGAAGCCGCCAATCTGGAGACGCCAGACCTCCCTGCCTTTTACAGTAACCCTGTTCTCGGTCACGCGAACACCTTTCGACTCGGCCGCAGCCACGAAACGGTCGGCGGCGGCCTTGTCAAACAGGGAAACCAGGTTAATCAGCCAGGGGCCATCGCGGGCGCCTGCCGGCGCATCCAGAACGGCTTCCACTTCGCGGACAGCCGCCGCTGTCGCCACTGGTTCGGCAACGGGCGTTGCAACCGGCTCAGGGCCGGCACCAGCGTCGTTGTCCGGGTGCGGCGTTTTCTCCATGGCAGCCGCTTCGAAAGACACTCGGGGCGAAGCCGCGGCAAGCTTGCCATCCAGCGCCGCGACCGACACAGTGAGCGTATCGACGCGCTCATTCAGATCCGCAAGCGCCTGTCCCGGTTCGCTGACAGCGGCAAACCGGTCGCGCATCTCGCTCAGCGCAGCGGAGTGAGTCCGGCTCCCGGCTTCCAATGCGCTGAGGCGATGCTTGAGACGCGCGCTGTCCCCAAAGTCGAGGATCAGGATGAGTGCTGCGCAAACCAGCGCAACCAGCCCGATATAGAACAGCCTCCGATCAGTCAACGCAGCGGCGTCCGGTTTGGGTGCCGGGCTTGCGGCTGGGGTCCGGGCGGCGCCGTCGGCCGGTGTCCGATCGGCATGGCCAGCAGCGCCGAACACGGGGGGCGCCGCGCGACCAGCAGACCCGCGATGGCGCGGACGGGGCCTGATCAGGCGCGTAACCGTGCCTGCCGTGTCTCCATTCCCGATGCCGGTGCGATCCGCCGCGAGCTCCGCCTCCTGGAGCTGCGGCCGGTCGAGACGCCAGGGTTCGAGCAGCTCCAGCAAACGCGCTTCGGGCTGCTGGAACTCTACCCCGATGCCGTTCTGCTCGACGCGCCGCACCGTCGCCGGCAGGGTGACTACTTTGCGCTCGTCCGCCTGGCGCAGCGACAGACGCACAGCGACCGTGTCGCCGCCGACGAAGCCGGAGTCATTGCCATCATAATCGTACTGCAGCAGCATGCCGCGCTGACTGAAATCCCGAACCCGGCACCCCCTGGGCAGAGTTCTGTCATTGAGCAGCGCGGCCTTGAGGCTGACCGATATCCTTTCGTCGCGACGGCGTTCCATAGGCTGTTGACCACCCCGGGGCTGAACGGGTTGATTGGCGTAGCGGCAAAGATACACAAGCCCCTGCCCGGCAACAAGCCGACCGGTTCTATCGCGGTTCAGATCGGATCTTTGTATGACAGCGCACGGCAGCCTTCGGGGGTGACCCGGCGGCTCGCTGTCAGTCCCGGCAGATTTCAGCGCGCCTCGGCGCCGCACTCCCTGATGACTTTACTTCGCACCTTCTTCTGTGCGCGCCGGTCCACCAGCTCGATGCAGGCATCACAGGCACCGCCGAGGTAGAAGCGCGCCGCGGTTACCGACAAGGCTTTCGGCAGCAGCGGCTTGCAGTGACCGATAACGTCCAGCCGCTGTGCCAGACCCGGCATCGCGGTGCGCAGGTTTCTACCCCTGCTCTGGACGCGCTTGAGCGTGGCCGGTAGCTGGTCCGCGGGCAGACCATTGGCGAACAGTTGCGCCATTTGTGCGTGTGGCAGCGCTTCGCGCTTAACCGACTGCTTGGCGGTCTGAATGATGCCCGGCCAGAACGTCCGGGTGAGGTAGGCGTCGGTCAGTTCCTGGCAGGTGATAGCGCGGGCGGTATCCCGATCATTCATCGCCTGCAGAGCGTAACGGTCCGCGTCGAGCTCGCTGTTGCGGGCCAACGGCACCGAGACGGTGCGGTACAGCGGTACGTAGCAGCGAAAAAAGCCGCACACCGGCCTGAGTCGCCGCCGACCGCGTGTGCCGCAATCGGCGAGGTACTGGGCCCACATGTCGCGCAGAAAATAAAGCCAGCTGTTCAGGCGGCTGTGCCGGCCGGCCAGCTGCCCGATGCGCCTGGCCAGCAGCACATGCACGTCCAGGGGCGACATGGTGAGCAACACCGGCAGTCCGATCACCAGGGTGTGGACAGTCGAAAACCCGAATCCGTTGCAGGGTGTCTTCACGATGCGCACGTCGAAGCGGTCGCGCAGGACTACCCGGTCGATGCGGGGCTCGCCATACTCCTGGCTCAGTTCCGCCAACAGCTCGAACAGGCGCGGGAAGTCCTGCTGCTTCAGCTCCAGTCCGGAAGGCAGCGCAAATCGCGTATTGAAGATGACGTAGCTCATGACGATGCCGAGCACCAGCAACAGAACTTCGACGCTGACGACAAACCAGTCCTGCGCAGACATCTGCGGCTCGATGGTATGGAAAAGCGCGACCGGCATGCCGACGACCAGCGCCGGGAACAGCAGTAGAAACAGATATCCGCACAGTCCCAGCGCCAAGGTCAGCGCCAGGTAGGCGTGCGGATGTCGGTCTGCCAGGCGCAGCAGACCGCGACGACCGAACGGATTGGAACGCTTATGGAACACGACCAGCTTGTTTCGGAGCTCCAGGAACATCAGCACACTTGCCTCGCTACACCAGGGATACCATTCTGTATCGGCGCCGCGCGCGAAAACCAAACGTTGGCAGGAGTGGAGATTTCAAGGACCGATGGCTGACCCGGTTGGCAGCGCGAGCGATCGGCGGGCATGGCTGGTGCAAGCGAGGTCCGGGATCTGCGTCCCATTCCGGACACCATTGAGCGCAACCGCGGCCGACCGGGACTATTTGGCACCCCGGTGTGCCGACCAGACCCGCCGCAGGGCGGTGAGCGCCGCTTTGGGCTCAGCGTCCCGGCTGTAGAGGCCCCAGAAGGCCTCTTCGGGGCGAAAACCGAATTCCGGCGCGGCATTCTCGACCTTCCAGGGGTGATCGAAGGCCTCGAAATACGCCACCGCACGGCCCGGCCGGTCCGGGAGTCGCCGTGCCAGGGCAACCCAGAACCCGGCCTGACGCGCCGGCGTAAAACCGCGCTCCGGCGGCCCGCTCGGCAATCCGGTCTCTTTCACCAACAACGGCTTATCACTCAGCGCGGTAAGCCGCTCAACCACCTGCACCACGAAGTCGACCGCCTGTTGATCGTCAGCCTGGGCGAACCAGGGTTCGAATAGTGGATGGATACTCGGCAACAGGAAGTCCTGCGCGGCGAGAAAATCCGGCGGATCCTGGTTGAGGTAGAAGTAGAACGGTTCCGAGGTCGCAATCGCCACCTCCGGCAGGGCGGCGCGCAACCGTTGCATCGCTGCACGCAGAGTGGCCCAATCATGGCGTTGCGCCAGCAGCGTCTCATTGCCGACCGCTACCCCCACGACCAGGTCGGGAAAAGCCCGTGCCAGGCGCACCGCGTTGGCTGTTTCGCGGTCCGAGAGCGGGTCCCAGATCCCCAGAATCAGGGCTCGGTAGCCCAGTTCGCTGGCGATTACGGGCACTTCCTCTACGCCGTCCACGCAGGAGTAGGTAATCAGTCCATCGAAATCGCGGCGCAGGATTTCGAGATCCGCACGCACAGCCTGGCGGGAAGCCGCGCGTACCTGTCCGGAAACAATGGTCAGATCGGTGGGCGTGTAGGCCACGAAGCGCACTGGCCCCAGGGCGGCGGCGACACGCAGCGCCGGGCTGCCGATCTCCGACTGCGCGAGCTCGTCAACATGCGCCGGCGCTACCAGCAGTGCCAGCAGGGCAAAGACCAGGACGGAGCGGTATGAGGGCTTACCGACCATGACTGAATGACTCCGAAAACACCATCATGTACTCAGCCTGCTGCACCTTGGGTATTCCCTGCCGATCGCGTCTCGCTTGAAGCGCCTGCGGCGGGTGCACTGACCGCGCGCGGGCACTCTGAATGGCTCAATAGCCGTGACGAGGTACACTAGCGGTGCCGAGCAGAGAATCAACCCCATTATGCGCCGCCCTCAGAGCAACATGGCAAGCCCGGGCTCAACCATCATAAAGCGCCTCTCGGGGTGCTGTCGCGTAGCTGTCTGGGTTGCGCTGTGCTGGCAGCCACTCCATCTCTCCGCAGCGCTTGCCGGCGAGCGACCAGCTTACCGTCTCGATCAGCTCGCCGCACAGCTCGGCGACGCGCCCCAGGAGCTGCGTGCCGACCTGGCCCGCATTGTGCTCTCCGAAATGGCCGCCGAATACGCAGCGGAGGCGGCACATGCGCGCCGCGAGATACAGCGCGGCAGCACCGACAGCGACCTGCGGCGCTGGGCTGGTGCAGTGGAGGGGCTGGCGCGCGAACTGGCGGCGAGCGCGGAGACCGTGACAGACAGTACGCCAATACGCGCGACGCTCAACCGCGATAACAGCGTGACGCTGCTGGTGGGTGGTCAACCGGTCGCGGTGAGTGGTCCGCGCATCGATGATCAGGCCGGCCTGGAGTGGCGCATTATGGAGCGTTTCTGCGACCTGTACCCCTGTGACACCCTTATCAGGCAGTTCGCGGATACAGCCCCACCAGCGCCTGCTGCAGAGCCCGCGCTGCACTGGAGCTTCGGCGGGGAAAAGGGGCCGTTGTGCAGCAGTAGCGACGGGCTGGAATTCCGTTTTCACAACAGCGATGACCTGCGGCGCAAACGCGAAACCTGCAGCCGGGTGGTGGGAGAGCTGCAAACGCTCGTTGCCGAGCTCCAGCGTTACAAGGCCGATGGCCCGCTCCTGGACTGGGATGTCCTGGCGATTCACACCCTGCCCGCGCGCGACCGGCAGCGGGTAGAGCTGAGCAAGGCAGGCGATTCCATCCAGGCACACCTGCCGGCGCTGGCAGCCGCCCCCGACCTGCTGACCCTGCTGCGCCCCTGGCTGGTCGCGAAGGTCAACGGTCTCCCGCCGCCGCAGGTGGTGATCGACGCCGAAACACTGTTGCCTCCGCTTGGCTTTCTCGGGCAATGAGCCCAGAGCCTGTCTCATCATCCTGCGCGAGCCGCGTCGCTGCCCGGCGTTCCCGCGCCAAGGGCACACGACCGTGTGAATCGCCGGCAGGTGGAGCAAAATATTCTAGGGCCTGTTACCAAGGCGCACAGTGACAAAGCCTCATGTCTCTCAGCGGGACGCCGTGAATACATCCCTGTAGGCTTGACGGCCGCATCCCTGCGGCCGACACCCGCCGACAGACATGAGGCCTTGTCAAACTGGCTCTTGGGATCACTGACACCGACTCACCGCTCAACAGCGCGATCCTGGTCAATGCCGGCAAGAAGAAGAAAACGCAGATCTTCGCGACCCGCCTTGCGCTGGATCGGGTTCCTGGGTGCGTTTGTGCTGCTGGCGAGCTGGTTGCCGGTGCTGCTGATGCGCTGGCTGGACCCGCCGGTGACGGCTTTCATGCTGCAGCACCGCACCTCAAGCGGCGGTAATTATCACTACCAGTGGGAAAACTGGCGCGAGCTCGGGCCGGCAGCCGCGCTGGCGGTTATGGCAGCGGAAGACCAGAAGTTTCCCGATCATCACGGTTTCGACATCGCGGCCATACAGGACGCCCTGGTGGACAGGCTGGACGGACAGACCCTGCGGGGAGCCTCGACCATCAGCCAGCAGGTCGCCAAGAATCTGTTTCTATGGCCGGGGCGCAGCCTGGTCCGCAAGGCCATGGAGGCGTGGTTCACGGCGCTCATCGAACTGAGCTGGTCCAAGCAGCGCATTCTCGAGGTGTATCTCAACATCGCCGAATTCGGCCCCGGCATCTACGGCGTCCCGGCCGCCAGCCGCATATATTTTGCCAAACCGGCATCGCAACTGACGGACGCCGAAGCGGCGCTGCTCGCCGCCGTACTGCCGAATCCAAAAGAGCTGCGGGTACAGCAGCCAACTCCCTACCTGCGCGAGCGGCAACGCTGGATAATGCGCCACAGCGAGCGGCTCAGGCGCTATGGCTGGCTGCAGCGGCTGCGTTGAGCAGGCAAAACTGCGCCTTGCTGCAGCGCCGGGCGGCGCCAGCGGATTAAAGAACGCCGACTGTGTGGACGCAAAACACCATCGTGCAGGTCACAAAAAATGGACGCTGTCGGCGCGCTGCGGTGAAGCGAACACGGCCTGGGGCGCTGCAATGTGCCGCGACACCGGCAAGGATTGCATTTGCCTCAGGACTCAGGCAAAGTTCAGCTCAAACTTAACTATCGGTCCTTTGTATATGAAAAAACTAATATTTGTAGCCTCGCTCTCGACTCTCCTATGGACAGGCGCCGGGCGCACCGAGGAACAGCCGATAGAAATCGCGATGCTCGACTCGAAGCATGCCGGGGCATCGGAAATCTGGGAAGACCTGAATCCCCGCGACTTGAAGCTGCGCTCCGCCTCCGCCCTGGTGCTGGATCGGTCCGGCAACGTGGTCTACGCCAAGGAGATGGACGAACCCCGCCCCATCGCATCGATAACCAAGCTGATGACCGCCATGGTCATACTGGACGCGCCCCTGCCGCTGGACGAACCCATCACCATTACCAAGGAAGATCGCGACCTGATCCGGTTGACCGGATCGCGGCTGGGATACGGTGCAACTCTGACCCGCGAACAGCTGGTACAGCTGGCCCTGATGGCGTCTGAAAATCGTGCTTCCAATGCGCTTGCGCGCACCTACCCGGGGGGCAGAAAAGCCTTTGTCGAGGCCATGAACCGCAAGGCCCGGGAGCTGGGCATGAACGACAGCCGCTTTGCCGATCCGGCCGGCCTGGATGCCGGCAATGTAGCCTCCGCCCGCGATATCGCGAAAATGGTGCAGACCGCCCACGAGTATCCGTTGATCCGTAAAGCGACCACCACAGCGTCCATGACCGTGCGTCCCTACAAAGGACGCGGACCGCTCAGGTTCGGCAATACCAACCGGTTGCTCAGAAACGACGCCTGGGAAATCGAGTTGAGCAAGACCGGTTACATCAATGAAGCCGGGCGTTGCCTGGTGATGCAGGCCGAGATCGCTGACCGGCACATGGTGATCGTACTGCTCAACTCATTCGGCAAACTGACGCCCTTCGGCGATTCCAACCGCATTCGCAAGTGGATAGAGCGCGGCACCGAAGGTTGAGCCAGGGCCACCGAGGGTCGCGGCTATTTCAGAAGCGGATGATCCTTGGGCAGCTGCTTCGAAAACCAGATCGCCAGCTTGTGACGCATGGATTGCTGCGACACCTGATCTTCCGGCAGTGGCTGGATAACCTTGTCGTGCACCAGAAGTCGGTAGATATACTCGATTCGCTCGTTCACTGAATCGGTCGGTTCGAATTCAACCACGCCGCGCTGCTGTCCGTATTTCATGCCGGCCTGAAGCGCTTCTTTGACCAGTTCCGCTTCGTGTTTCAGTTTCTTCATCGCCACTCCTGTCGGGCTTCTCGCCGGTTGCAGGGCGGAACCGATTGTGACGTGCCGCCGGCAACACACGCAAGCGCTGCTCCACGCCCCGGTCGCCTGCCACCCCGAGGACTAGCGCTCGACGCGGTAGCTGACCCACAGGCGGTGTTCCTCGCCCGGCGCAATATCCACCAGATTGTCGGCCGCATTGCCGCTCTCGACGCACAACATATGGCGGTAACCCGCGTCGCCCAGATCACCCATTTTGGCGGCCTTCTCGATCCAGGGATTCCACACCACCGTGGACTCGCTGCCGCGCTTGTCGATCAGGATGCGACGCTGCAGCACCGGGTCGCTGATGACACAGGCGCCGGGGCTGTTGACGTACACGCGGTCGACTTCGGCGCTGATCACCACCGGGCCCGACTGGGTCTTGCGCCTGAAGCCGTCCACCTTGTCCAGATACTCACCGTCCTCCAGGCCCAGCACCTGCACCCGGGCCACGTCACCGACCTCGAAATAGGTGTGCAGTGCCTCACCGATGGTGACCGGCTCGCTGCCCGTGTTACGGGTCACCAGCTCGAATTCCAGGGCTTCTCCTACCGTGATATGGCACTCGACGGGGGTGTCGTGCGGCCACCAGGCACGGGTCGCATCGGTTTCCACCAGACGCAGTACCAGGCGCGTCCGTACCGGGCTCAAGGCCTCGGTGGTCAGCACTTCCCAGAGCACGGTGCGCGCGTAGCCATGAGCCGGGAAACCGGCCTCGCTGGCGTGTGGCCCGAACCAGGGCCAGCACACCGGCACCCCGCCGCGGATTGACTTGCCCGGCTCGAAGGCGGCCGCTTCGGATAGCCAGATAACCGGCTGTTCAGCGCCTGGGGTCCAGCGCATCAGCTGCGCCCCCTGCAGCGCAATCCGGGCGGATGCCGCTTCATTCTCGACTTCGGCGACCACCAGTCCGCCCGGACCCTGCTTGAAAACCAGCACGTCCTGGATGGCAAAACGCGCATTCAAACCGGACAGTTCCATATGACGAGTTCCCTCTGCAGGCCGGCGCCGGACTCAAACCGGGGGCCGGATATGGCGACACGGCCACGACCGTGCCAATCTTACGCTACTTATAGCGGCCCTTCCGCCGCCCGCGCTGCCGGTGCAACGGCGTCAAGACAAGGTCGGGAAAGGCGTGGCAGCTCGCGACGCGTGGCACAGCCGGCGCCCCGCACAACTCAGTCCTCCTCGTCCCTGGGCCGCCACTGCGCGGCCAGCTCGCCCTGCAACCTGTCGGGCGCCGGCTGATAATGGCTGAACTCCAGGGTAAAGGCACCGTGCCCCCCGGTCAGGGACTTCAGCTTGCCGGCATAGTCCCCGAGCTCTGCCAGCGGCGCCAGTCCCTTGATAGCCAGCCGCCCGCTCGGCAGCGCCCGGGTGCCCAGCACCTGGCCGCGACGCGCCGTGAGATCCCCGGTAACCGGGCCCACGTCCTCGTTCGGCACCACCAGGTCCAGACTGATCATGGGTTCGAGCAGCAGCGGGCGCGCCTTGCGCACCGCAGCCAGGAATGCCTTCTTGCCGGCGGCAACGAAAGCCACCTCCTTGGAGTCAACCGAGTGGTGCTTGCCGTCATAGACGGTAACCTCGATGTCCTGCAGCGGGTAGCCGGCTACCGCGCCGCCCTGCATCGCCTGGCGCACGCCCTTCTCCACCGCAGGAATGAACTGGCCGGGGATGGTCCCGCCCTTCACTTCATCGACAAAGCGGAAGCCGGTGCCGCGCTGTAGCGGAGTCACGCGCAGAAACACCTCTCCGAACTGGCCGGCACCGCCGGTCTGCTTCTTGTGCCGATAGTGCCCTTCGGCGGCCGCGGCAATGGTCTCGCGGTAAGGGATGCGCGGCGGGCGGGTCTGCGCATCGACCTTGAAGCGGTCTTTCATCTGTTCCAGAGCCACCCGCAGGTGCAGTTCACCGAGCCCGCGCAGCACCAGCTCATTCTGTTCGCTGTCGTGTTCGAGGTGCAGACAGGGGTCCTCTTCCACCAGCCGCGACAATGCGCCCGACAGCCGCTGTTCGTCGCCGCGGCTCGGTGCATCCACGGCCAGGCCGAACACCGGCACCGGGAACGGCAGGGGTTTCAGGTGCAGGTAATCCTCTTCGTGGGAATCGTGCAGCACCGCGTCGAAGTGCAGTTCCTCTATCTTGGCTACCGCGCAGATATCGCCGGGGATACCTGCGTCCACCTCGAGCTGGGTGTTGCCCTGCAGCTTGAACAGATGACCCACCCGGAACGGTTTGCGTCCGTCACCGATGAACAGCTGGCTGTCTCTGGTCACGGTGCCCTGGTGGACCCGAAACACACCCAGCTTGCCGACGTAGGGGTCGGCCATCACCTTGAAGACGTGCGCCACTACGTGTTTGTCCGGATCGGGCGCGGCGCTGAACGGCTTGGCGGCCTCGCCCTCGCCGATCAGGAACGGGCGCGGATTACCCTCCATGGGGTTGGGCATAAGACGCTCGAAAACCTCCAGCAACTCGGGAACGCCCGCACCGCTGCGCGCCGAAACGAAGCACAACGGGACCAGATGACCTTCGCGCAACGCCTGTTCGAACGGGGCATGCAGCTGCGCCGGGGCGAGCTCCTGCCCCTGCTCGAGGTACAGCTCCATCAGCGCCTCGTCCACTTCCACCACCTGATCGATGATGCGTCCGTGGGCATCGGCGACCGAGAAAAAATCGGCCTCGCCCTCCGGGTTGAAAAAACAGTCCACCACCCGGGTGCCCTCCGCGGCCGGCAGGTTCAGGGGCAGACACTCGGGCCCGAACTCCTGGCGAATCTCTTCGACCAGCATTTCCAGTTCCGCACCCTTGGCGTCGATGCGGTTGATAATGATCATGCGGCACAACTTGCGCGCGGCAGCCCATTCGAGCATGCGCCGGGTCACCGGCTCGATGCCGGCTACTGCATCGATCACCACCACCACCGTCTCCACGGCCGGAAACGCGGCGATGGATTGACCGATGAAATCCGGCATGCCGGGGGTGTCGATGAGATTGAGGTGAATCTGGTCGTGGTCGAAGCTCACCACGCTGGAAGACAGCGAATGGCAATAACTCTTCTCCAGGGTACCAAAGTCGCAGACAGTATTGCCTTTTTCCACGTCGCCTGGGGTGGCGATGACACCCGCACGGTGCAGCAGCGCCTCGACCAGCGTGGTCTTGCCACTGCCACTCTGGCCCACCAGGGCAATGTTACGGATCGCGTCGGCTGTATAACGGGGCATGATGTTTTCCTTTGATTTTTTCCGAAATCGGAGCTCACGGAGCAATACTCCGGAATATTAACCGATATTGCTCTCTGGCCGCATGCGTGCGCGGTTCCGGTCGCCGCGGGCGCCGCTCGGACAGGCCACACCAGCGCGGGGCTGCACGGCCGGGGTGATGGGGTTTCTCGGTCACGCACCGACATCGCGCCGAAAACCGGCGCTACGGGGTGTTTCCGGGCGGCGGGGCAGTGCTGAACCGGCCCAATGGGTGGGACGGCATCCGCCGGCCGTGAGTCAACTCGGATAGCCCGCCAGCGACGAAGTCCTGATGCCCGATCTGGGCACACAGGTCACAACGATTTGCGCACGCGCTCGTATGCGTGCCTGAGTTCCTCGCCAAGCAGCTTGAGCGCCGCGCCGACGTCCTTAGAAGCCTCCGCGCCGGCTCTTCCGACCTCCTCGGCCTTGCTCTGGAAGTGCTGCCAGTTCTGCTCGGCCTTTTCCCATTCCTCCCGGGCTTCCAGGTTCAGCAGATGCATTTTCAGCTGCAGTTCATCGTGCTGCTGTTTCAGGGTCTGGGCCAGTTTTTCCAGGTCGTCGCGCAGTTCCATGGTTGCACTCCTCGTTTGCGATACATGCTTTAACGAGAAAAGATAACACCCTTATTTACACTATTACGACAGTTTGTGATACCGGCCTGCGAACCGCGGCCACGCGCTCCGGAGTTGCCGGCCGGGTTTGAGAGGCCCAGGAGAACGGGTCATGGATCGACCCTAATAATGGGGCGGCGGACTCTCCTCAGCACGGTCCACGACCAGGGACGGCGCCAGTTCCAGCAGCTGACGTTTCAGGGTTTCATAGCCTTGTGACAGGCGGTCGATCTCGGCCTGCTGGCGCGTGACCACGTCATTGAGTTCCTGAATGGTCTGCTCCTGGAACGCAACGCGTGTTTCCAGTTCGGCCAGACGATCCTGCATAACCGCATCCTCGATGGACTACACCAGTGGCACCCGAATGTGATACGCGGTGTATTATTTCACAGACTGGGGGCCGTCCCTATCAGCGCCGTTCCTTGCGGCAGCGCACACCGCACAGAGACCCGCGCAGCCGTGCGGCTCAACCCCCGGTATGGCTGTCACTTCAGTTCCAGTTCAATCTCTCGATCACATCCCGGAAATCGGCCTGCAACGGCGCGTCGATACTCAGCCGCTCACCGGTTTGCGGGTGGTTCAGTTCCAGCCGGGTGGCGGCAAGCAACAGCCTGTGACAATCAAGGCGATCGCGGAACAGCCGGTTATGCTTTCCGTCGCCGTGCGTGGTGTCTCCGACCACCGGATGGAAGACGTGCTTCATATGGCGGCGAATCTGGTGTTTGCGTCCCGTCTGCGGCTCCACCTCCAGCAGCGAGTAGCGCGCACTGGCATAGCGTCCGACCGGATGGGCGATCTCAACCGTGGCCAGCCGCCGGTAACCGGTCACAGCGGGTTGCGCTGGTTTGTCGGACTCGGCGCCTGCGTCGGTCATCCTGTCCTGTTGCTCCTGCAAGGGGTAGTCGATCAGGCCTGCCGTCGCGGTGTAACCACGCACCACCGCGAGGTAGCTCTTCGCGACCGCACCACTGCAGAACTGCACGCTCACCCGCCGGGCCGTTCCGCCATCCAGAGCAAACAACAGCACCCCAGACGTCGGCTTGTCCAGACGGTGCACCGGGTAGACAAGCCGTCCGATCTGATCGCGGAGGAGTTGCATGGCAAAACGCGTCTCGCGCCGGTCGATGGCACTGCGGTGCACCAGCAGGCCTGCTGGCTTGTTTATCGCGACCATCCAGGCGTCCTGGAAAAGAATCTGCACATGCTCACGCATTGCAACTCCGCGGACCAGCGCCGGGCCCCCTGCTGGCGGTAACAACCCGATGGCGGTTTGCTTCCGTTCGGGAAGCCTTTCGCACAGCGTACGAGGTAGCGAATACCACGGGTGGAGCGGCGCTTTTCAGTATCACCACAGGATCAACTCGGGTTCCGCAGGCACACGCGCCTCGGGATGAAAGGGAATCAAGCGCACTGTGCAAACCGCGGCGCGACGCACTCCCTGAACGGCGGCCGGGTAAAGACAACCATTGACCGCGGTAACCCTGAGGTCGCCGGGTGAATGGTCAGGCTGGCAGTTTGTTCCACATCGGCAGGTTCTGCCTCCAGCCACGCCTGCACCGGTCACTCGGGCGCGAGTGATCGCCATCCGTAGCTCCGCGCGAACCCGCGATCAGTTCACGCGGCCCTGGCGTGGAAGCCGCTCCGAGCCATACACAAACCGGATCAGCTCCTTCAGCTCATGCATGACGCCGACTTCCTCGGCGAGCACCTCAGAGGCAACCACCGCCGCAGCGATCCGTTCCCGCTCTTCCTCCAGCAGCTGTCCATCGATATATGCATGCAGTTCGAGCTCTGAAACCATCATGGTCACGCTCCTCGCGGTCGTTTCCGTACTGACTGCAGCCAAAGCAAAGGCTGAGGCCGGGACCCTGCTGCGGCCCGGGAAATTTAGAGCATAAAACGGGCCACTCCTGCCCGCCCGCGAAAGGGGATGTTTTAACAACCGCTTATATACTACCAGAGCGCGGCTGCGCGGCGCTGCCTGCACTAAATTGTGGCAACCGCAGGCGGCCCGCATGCCAGAGCGCTGCCCAACGGGACACGACACGAACGCCCGAAGCTCACTCAGCGATCCGAATGGCCCAGATCCTTTTCCGGCGCCACCCGGTCGCGCACCAGCTGCTTGAGTTCTTTCGAGTCCGGGAAACGGCCCTGCTCCTTCTTCGACCAAATCCGTTCGCCATCCACGCTCACCTCGAAAATGCCACCCGTGCCGGGTACCAGCGCCAGCTCGCCGAGCTCGGTGTCGAAGGTCATCAGCAGTTCCTGCGCCAGCCAGCTTGCGCGCAGAATGAAGCGGCACTGTGAACAATAGACGATTTCAACCCGCGTTTTCTTCCCCATACTCTCAACCCACCGTTCGATGTCCCCGACCATCGCCCGGGCACCCCGAAAACAACCCCGGCGTGAAGCCTCACCGCTCGGACATAGCCTGTCAACCGGGCGCGAACTCTGATCCCGCACAGCAGGCGCCAAACCGGGTGTTCCGCTTACCGACCCGCATCCGGACCGGACCTAGGGTTTTCCCTGGTTTTCTTCCTGTTTTCACCGGCCTATACTGTTTGTGCTTGTTTCCCGAATGGGGCAGGCACTCCTCCAAATAAAGCCACGCGCTTTCCCCGCCCTTGCGGCGGGTTTTCATTAAAAGGCCACGATCGGACACCAGAATAGCGCAAACGGGTGCCGAATGGCTCGACAGCACCCCGGCCTGCGGGGAGCACGCCGGCGACAGCGATTAACGTTCGACAGGGGGAAAAACATCATGAGACGGGGACGGTTATCGAGCCGCTGGCTGGTGCTTGTTTTTTGTATGGCCTGGCTGCCGTCCAGCCTTATGTGCGCCGAGCCCTGCGCACAGTTCCCCCCGCCCCAGTCCGCTACCGGCCAGCTCAACCTCGAGTGCGACACCGCGGTTCGTTCCGCAAACACCATCGTGTCGCCGTTTCTGGTTTTCGCAGTAGTGGTGGCAGTTACTTTTCCGGTGCTGTGGCTGCTCGTCGCGATCAGCAACAGGAAACGTTTGCGCCCCAACCGGGACCGCTCGGAGCCGGCCAGGCGGGTGATACACGAACGCAACCCGGCGGTGGTTGATGAAAGCACCGCAACACCGCCGCGTGGTGCAGGTGGAGCTGCTGCCGACGCCAGAATCGAGTAGCCGTACAATCCGAGCCTGAGCATTCGCCAAGGCGTCTGTCAAACGCGCCAGGAGGAGCGGGACTCGGGCACGGCAACTCAGCGTGGTCCTGGACCGTTTGGGTCGTCGCCGGCCAGGCCATGCGCCGCCAATACTTCAGGGCGGATGACGTGCAGGTGCATACGGTCGTCGTGATCGACCGCTGCGTCGAAGTGCGCGGCCAGCGCTGCCCGGGCCACGGCGACCTCCGGTACGGCCACCACCATGCGGAAGCGATTGAAACCCTGCGCATCGCGCAGCTGCCGGCCAGACGCGCATAGATGCTCGAGCTGATCCACGACTTCCTGCCAGGTCGACGAACTGATCACGAGGAGCAGCAGCCGGTTGCCGACCGCAATCAGATGGTCACCGGGCAAGCCGGCAAACCCGGATGACGCGGGGAAGATTTCGATGCGCTCGAATACATGGTCCGGACAGGCGCAACCCAGCTCCGAACGGACCAGGCGTTTCACATCGGGAAGAGCTGTCTGATGCACGCCAACTCTCCATTCAGCGCGCAGCCGCTGAGGTACGGCGCGCGGGCAGGACAACGGCCCGATATTTCGCGCTGCAGACGTCCCGTCGAGCTGTTCTGAAATCAATGGATGACGGTTGTTTGTCCACTGCGGTAAGCACTCCCTCCTGCCAATCTCAGGCTCGCGGCCCATTGGACTTTCCGGGTTAACACCCGCATCACAAGGCAAATCCTGGTCGCAACCTCGCAAACCGGGGCCAGGAATTCGTAACTCCGCGCCTTGCGGTCAGAGGCCGGGTTATCTCCGATCGCTCAACATTTGAGCTCCACGGTCGATCCATGATGTAAGTGTCACAGAACTGGTGATTCGTGTCATGGAAAGACATCTTCAGAGCTCTCGAAAGTTCGGGGCCTATATCGGAGTTGTAGCGTTTTCCCTGTTTGTTAGCGCCTGCGGTGGCGGTGGTGGCGGCGGCGACTCGGGGGTGGTTCAAGTCACTGGAATGCCGATTCTGGCTATGCAGCGAACCACTACGACCGATACCAGTACCTCGGCACAAACACCGCCCGACCAGGCCACCGCACCGATCGACCCGGATACGAAAGTTATCGCTACGCCCGAGACCAGCGCTTCGCTACCGGGGGTAGGAATTGCCAGTCTCCGCTGGCAGGCGCCTTCACAGCGTATCGACGGAGACAGCCTGTCGATGACAGAGATCGCCGGCTACCGAATATTCTACGGCACACGCTCCGGCGATTATGATACCGTGCTGTCAATCGACGATCCCTATACTTTGGCGATCCAGATCGATGACCTGCCGGTGGGAACCTATTATTTTGTCATGACGACGGTGGACACCAGCGGAATCGAAAGTGGCTACTCGCGCGAAGCGGTCAAGATTGTTCAGTCCTGAACCCGGTGGCCTGGCCCGTTCCTGTAGGTTTCGAAGCTCCCCGCTTGCGCCCTGCACGCCCGCTCAGCACGGGGCCAGGGCCCAGAAGTTTGTCTGCCGCTAGCCACGGCGCCGCCCCACCCTACCCGGTCGCCGGAAACACAACACGGAATTCGGCGCCGGGTTCGCGGTTCACCATATCGACCCGCCCGCCCATGGCCTCGGCGAGTTGTCGCACCAGCGCCAGGCCGATGCCGGTACCAACGGTTTCCCGCGTCAGTTCGCTCTGGGAACGGTAGAAAAGGCGGAAGATCTTCTTCATCTGGTCGCGCGGCACGCCCGGACCGTAATCACGCACGCTGAGCATCACGCTGCCGTCGCGCTGCTGCTGACAGCCGACATCGATAACCCTGGAGTCCGCAGCGGCAGAGAATTTCACCGCATTATCCACCAGGTTGATCAGGATCTGGGTGAATGCGTCGGTATCCACTTCGATCACCGCACGACCGGCGGCCGCGTCGCAATCAAGACGCAAAGTGAAGCCGGCCCGTTCGATCTGGCTCGACACCGGGGAGCGGACCGCATCGATGAGCTCGCTGACCGCGACGGGTTTGAGGTCCACCTTGACTTCGTTGCGGTTCATGCGCGCCAGCTGCAATACGTTGCCGATCAACCGCGACAGGCGTTCGCTTTCATCGTGAATGAATGCGTAGTAGCTTTGTTTTTTGTCCTCGGGAGCCCAGCCCTCGCGCAGCATCTCACCGTACATGCGTATCGACGTGAGTGGCGTTTTCAGCTCATGGCTGACCGCGGACACGAAGTCCTGCTGCTGGCGCGCCAGCGCGATCTGCCCGGCGCCGAGTCGGTACATGAGATAGAAGCCCCCGCACAGCACCAGCACCAGTACCACAGTCACCCAGCCCAACACCCGCGCGCCCGGCCCCGGCGGCAAGCGGGTGACACTGAAAATGAGTTGCATATCGCTCAGCGGCGCCGACAGGCGCGTCTGGTGCAGCAGCGCACCGCGCAGCTGCTCAGCGCTGGCGAGAGGGGCACGCGCCGCCCGACCAGGCAGCGCGGAGAACACCTCACCCCGGTAGGCGACGATCAGGTCGCTCATGCCCGCCAGCGCGGTGTCGCGAAACGCGGCGCGGATCACACCGTCCAGAAACACCTGCTGTTCCAGCAACAGCCCCTGGATGTAGCGTTCGCCGTCACGCCAGACCTTGCGGAACAACACGAAGTGGCCGCTATCCAGCAGGCTGAATTCGAACGGGTCGATTTCACTCTCAAAAATACGGATGTCGAGCTCGGACTTCAGCGGCGCCTCTTGTGCCTGCGCCGGCGCGGACGACAGCAGCTGCGCTTCGGGCACGGCGCTGCGCTCGGTGCGGGCGCGTTTTTCGGCCAGCGTCGATCTACCTGCAGCGAGCTGATCTTGCGTCGCCTCGGGGGACGCGGCCTGGTAGCGGTAATCGAGCTGCAGGTCTTCAACACGCCCGAGTTTGCCGGCGAGTCGCTGTTTGTTTTCCGCCTGGCGCGCCAGCGCCGGTGCGTTGAGGCGGTCGAAGGCCGCCTGGGGCGCGACGGAGTCCGCCTGCCCTGTGTCGGCGGCTTCCTCGCGCGCCTGGGACTTCCGCAGCGCCGAAGGTTTCGTGGGGGTATCCTCGACTGGCGACGCGACACTTTCCTCCTCCGCCGGGTAACGGCCTGTGTCGGCGCGCGCTCCGGCAGGCGGGCGAGTGCCGGCCAGCGCGCCGCTCTGTACCAGGCGGTTGTCGCTGAGAATCCGCTGGAGACGCGCGGCGAGCGCGCGGCGCTGATCCAGTTCGGCTGCACCGATCCCGAAGTCGTCGGCCGCAACGCCGGTCTGCGGCAACAGGGGCGTACTGAACCCGCCCTGGGTATCGACCTGGAAATAGCCGATCAGACCGGGCAGACCGGATTGCAGCGGATAGGCCGACAACGGCGAACGCTGCACGAAGCCGGCGGCGGGGTCACCGGCCACCACCAGAAACGCATAGTCGCTGAACGAGCGCGCTTCCTCGGCGTCGATCAGTTGCGCATAACGTGCATCGATACGCGCGGCCAGTTCTTCGGCCAATACCTGGTGCTGGTGGAACGCCTCCCACTTGAGCTGGCCGTATGCCTGGTGGATAAGAACAGCGGTCGGCACCGCCAGTGCAACGAAGAACAGCGCCAGCCACAGACGCAGGCGGTTGTGATCCAGTCCTGTCAGTCTGGTACCCATCGCCGCGTGCGTCGTCACGAGTCCGTTAACAAGCGGTAGCCGGCGCCACGCACCGTGGTCAGGTAACGCGGCGTGCCCGGATCCGCCTCGATCTTGCGGCGCAGCTTGGCGATGTGGATATCGACAGTGCGCGTTTCCAGATCGGCATCACGGGCGTAGCCCCACACCTTGTGCAGCAGTTCGTCCCGTGATACCGGTCGTTCGGCGTTGGCGTGCAGGTATTGCAGGATATCCATCTCACGACGCGTGAACGCCAACACTTTCTCGCCGCGCCGCCCGCACAGATTGGCGACATCCAGTTCCAGTCCGTCGCCCAGCCGTATGTGCTTATCGAGCGCCAGCGTTCCTCGCGCGCGCCGCAGTACCGCCTGCACGCGCAACACCAGTTGCGCCACCGAAAAGGGCTTGGCGACATAATCGTCGGCCCCCAGGGACAACCCCTGGATGATGTCTTCGTCGCTGGTGCGGGCGGTGAGCATGATAATCGGCTGGTCGCGGTCCGCGGCCCGCACCTGGTTGCAGATCTTGAATCCGTCCACGCCCGGCAGCATGACATCGAGCAGAATCAGATCGAAGCCCCCGTCCAGGGCTTTGTTCAGCCCACTGCTGCCATCCTCCGCCCAGTCCACCTCGTAACCGTGGAACACCAGCACGTCGACGAGACCGGTGCGGATGGCCGCCTCGTCTTCCACCACCAGTATGCGCAGCTTGCGATTCATCACGCGTTCGACTTTATCAGTTCAACCGGTTGCGGGCATGTAAATGTTTTGTAAATCGGCGCGCCGAGGTTTTACCAAAGTCTGCCTGTTTGGCTGCCGGCATCCTGCCTAGACTGCATTCACCCACATCCGATCGGAGGTAAACACCATGGCATTGATTACCCGCGTAGCGCGCCTGTTCCGGGCCGACCTGCACGCGGTCCTCGACCGCATCGAAGAACCCGACATCCTGCTGCGGCAGGCGGTCCGCGACATGGAGGAGGCACTGGCCGGCGATGAGCACCGTGTCAAGCAGCTGAGTCACGAACAGGAACAGATCGAATCCCGCATACGGGAACTCGACCCGACACTGCAGGAGATCGAGGAGCAACTGGAGGTGTGCTTTGACGCCGACAAGGACGACCTGGCGCGCGCGCTCATCAGGCGCAGGCTGGAAACGCAGCGCTACAGGAAATACCTGCAGAAAAGACGCGCCACGCTGCAGGACACACTCGCCGGGCTGGCGGCACGCGTGGACGAGCAGCGTACCCAGCTGGAAGCCACGCGCCAGAAAGCCGAGTTGCTCGCCGAGGACACCTCCTCCGAGCGACCCGGAGAAATCTGCAACAGCCCTGAATTCAGGGTGCGCGACGAAGACGTTGAAGTTGCCTTTGTACGCGAAAAACAGCGGAGGGAGCGCGCATGAGAACGCCAAGCTTTCTGGAAGGCGTGGCCGTCGCACTGACTGCGAGCCTGGCGGCCAGCATATTGTTTGGCGCGCTGGCCCCGCAGTTCGGTGGCGACACCGTGCTGCGTGCCGTAGTCGCCCTGCTCGCCCTGGGCTATATCGTTTATCTGCTGCGGCGCAGCCGCGCGCGCGTCGGTCGCGTCAGCGTGATTGCAGGCTGGTGCCTGGCGGCGCTGGCGCTGGCCGTGTGGCATCCCCCGCTGCTGCTGTACCTGGTGCTGCATGTCGCGCTGCTGTGGCTGGTACGCACCTTGTATCACTACGCCAGCGTGCTGTCGGCGCTCGCGGACCTGGGCCTGAACGGTGCGGCGCTGGCAGCGGCGCTGTGGGCCTCCACCCACACCGCAAGCCTGTTTGTCAGCACCTGGTGTTTCTTTCTGCTGCAGGCGCTGTTCGTGGCCATCCCGCGCGACCTGCACGACAGGCGGGGGGCGCGGCGCGCCCCGCCAGAGCCCCGTGACCGTTTCCAACAGGCGCACCGTGTCGCGCAGGCGGCGCTGCGCAGACTTTCATCCGTTCGCTAATTCCCCGGAGGTAGCACCATGAAATCGAATATTCTTGCACTCGCCCTGTTGGGCTTCACCGCAGCCGGCGTGGTTCTCTACCCGGCGTACCAGGGCATCGGCACCAGTAACGCGGCGCCGTCCCATCCAGTCGCCGGCAATCAGCACCCCGGCGCTGTCCTGACCAGTGACAGACCCAAGGTAGAGGTGGTCTTCGTACTGGATACCACCGGCAGCATGGGCGGTCTGATTCAGGCGGCCAAGGAAAAGATCTGGTCCATCGCCACCACCATGGCGCAGGCGCAACCGGCACCGGAGATCCGCATCGGGCTGGTCGCCTACCGCGACCGTGGTGACAGCTACGTCACCCGTGTGGTGGACCTCTCCGCGGATCTGGATTCGCTGTACGCCACACTGATGGAATTCCAGGCCGACGGCGGGGGCGACGGCCCGGAGAGCGTCAACCGGGCACTCTACGACGCCGTGCACAAGGTCTCCTGGGGCCAGGACGACGATGCCTACAGAGTGGTGTTCCTGGTCGGTGACGCACCGCCGCACATGGACTACCAGGACGACGTGAAATACCCGGTTACCCTGGCCGCGGCCAGGCAGCGTGGCATACTGGTTAACGCCATCCAGTGTGGCGACAGCAGCGACACCGCCCGGACCTGGCAGCAGGTCGCGCAGCTCGGCCAGGGCGAGTATCTGCGGGTGGAACAGAGCGGCGGTGCGGTCGCGATCGCCACACCATTCGACGAGAAACTCGCGACCTTGTCTGAGCAACTCGATGACACCCGCCTGTACTACGGCAGTGAAGAAGAGAAACAACAGCAGAAACGCAAACTGAAAGCGACCGAAAAGCTGCACGCCGGGTCATCGGTGGCCTCGCGGGCCCGTCGCGCGACCTTCAATGCTTCCGAGTCCGGGGCGGCCAACCTGCTCGGCAAGGGCGAACTGGTGGAGGACGTCGCCAGCGGCCGCGTCGACCTGTCCAGCATCGAGCGCGAAGCCCTGCCGGCGTCGCTGCAGGCCATGTCGCCGCAGGAACAGCAGGCGCTGATCGAGGAAAACGCCCGCCGGCGAGACGCACTGAAGGATGAGATCCGGCAACTGTCCGGCCAACGCGCAGCCTATCTGAAACAGAAGGTCGAGGAAGCCGGCGGCGCGCAGGATTCGCTCGACGAAAAGATCTTCAACGCCGTACGCACGCAGGCTGGCAAGAAGGGCCTGCGTTATGAAGCCGACGCACCGAGTTACTGAAGCCCGAGCCCGACGCCACTCAAGCAACAGAGGTTACACGCCGGCGGGTGCTCCCGCACGCCTGGTTCGCACCGGGCGGGAGCACCGCCTCGGCGCGCACACCACCACCGACCCGTTGGGTATAAGGCAACCCGGTGGCCGAAGCGACCCGTTCAGGCGGATTCTCGGTGTGTTTCCCGCACCAGCGACCTCCGGCGCCAGCGGCGCGGCGCCTGCAGCGCCCCCACCCTGTGACCTGAATCACACTTTGGCCGTTTTTCTTCACCTCGATCAAGGTTTGGGCTTGCTTTCCCAATTTGGCCGCTTATACTGGACCGGAAATATATGGGACTTTTTTCCCATTCTTACACCTGAAGCCCGGAAACCTCCTGTGCCAGCGTGCCACGATCGGCGCCGGCAGGGACCTCCGGTCAAGCGACTGGCACACCAAAAGGAGCCCAGACATGAAACCTAACTATCTGATTCAATGTATAACTCTGGCACTTGCGGCGGGTGGATTGAGCGCCTGTGGTGGCGGCGGAAGCGGCGACTCGACCACCAGCAGCGGCGCGACCATCAGTTCCGTCGGCACCATCACCGGTTTCGGCAGCGTGTATGTGAACGGGGTCGAGTTCGAAACCGATGGCGCCAGCTATCGGGTTGATGACTCCGACGGCTTCGACGACTCGTCGCTGGCCGTGGGCATGAAAGTCAAGGTGGTCGGCAGCATCAATGCTGATGGCCTCACCGGCACCGCGACCAGCGTGCTCTATGACGACGATGTCGAGGGACCGATCGACGCCGGCAGCCTGAACCTGATCGACGCCGGCACCAAGACCTTCTCCATTTTCGGACTCGGTGTCAGGGTGAGGGCCAGCCAGACGGTGTTTGACGACGGCGCCAGCTTCGATGGCCTCGTCGAGGGCCAGAAGCTCGAAGTGAGCGGCTATTTTGACGGCAACGAGATCATCGCCACCCGAGTCGAACGCCAGAGCGACCTGGACGACGAGTTCGAGCTCAAGGGCACGGTCACCGGCTACGATGGCAGTACCGTCATGCTCAGTCTGCAGAACGGTGCCGTCGCCGGGCCCTACAGCGTCAGCCCGAGCGCGGAGTTGGACATCCCGGCCGACCCCACGGGCTCATTCGTGGAAGTGAAACTGATCGACCAGGGCGGCAGCCTGGTGGCCATCCGCATCGAGACCGATGACGATGACCTGCTCGACGACAGCGATGACGCCGTCAGTGTGCGCGGCGTGCTGAGCGACGACGGCAGCGGCGGACTGCTGGTCAACGGCGTGGCTTTCCAGGTCAACAGCGGTACCGAGTACGAGCCGGCCAGTCTGGAGGGCAATCTTGCCGCAGGTATGGAGGTCAAGGTCGAAGGGGACATGCAGGGCGACATCCTGATCGCCGATGAGGTGGAGACCGAAGACGGCGACATCGAAATCCAGGCGCGCGTCATTGAGGTCAGCGCGAGCGCTGCCAAGACCGGCAGCGTCAGCGTCGATCTTGGCAACAGCCAGATCCTGGTGGTAAATACCGACAACAGCACGATGTTCCAAGACAGCAGTTCGTCGGACCTCGACGACGACGGTAGTTTCAACCTCGCTGAACTGGCCGTCGGCAGCGACTTCGTGGCAATCGAGGCCTACCGGGACGACAGTGGTCAACTGATCGCCACCGGCATCGAACGTGAAGACAGCGACGGCGACACCCGATTGCAGGCGCCGCTCGACAGCTTCGCAGCCAATGCGTCCGTCACCCTGCTGGGCATCACCTACACGGTGACCGGCGGCACCAGCTATGAGGTATTCGATTCCCCCGCCGACGCCTCAACCTTCTTTGGCGCGCTGACTGACAGCAGCGTAGTCAAGGTCAAGGATGTCGAACCGAACGGCAGCGCCGAGGAACTCGACCTGGAAGACTGAGCAGTACGGGCCGGGGGGTGGCCATGCGGCCACCCCCTCTTCTAGCCTGGCTGAACGTTCCATGCTTTGACCACGCCCGTTAGCCGTTTCGCCGCCCGGCGGATCAGCACACCGGACCGCACGCGCTTGTACGGCAGACGTGCAAAACGCCGCACTTCAGGGCTTGATATAAGCGTAACCCTGGGACTGCAAGATACCCAGCTGCGCTACACCGGAAGGCACGATGTCGACTTCCTCAACGTCATACAGATCCTGTTCTGCATCGATGTTGCGCCCCTTGAGCGTATTGGCGCACACCTGAAACTGGATGCCCTGCTGTTTGAGCCCGGCGATCCTGGCCTGCATTTCGTCGGTTGCGTTAGCCGCCTTCATCTTGGTGTGATCCTTGGCATCCGGATACAGCAGCAGGGCCAGGCCATCGCCGTGCAGGACCACCTTGAGATCGAGATTCTCGGCGCCGACCGCGTTGATGTGGTTTTGCACATTGCGCAGTGCGCCCGCTTCCTGCTTGGGATCGTCGTAGTTGATGTGGTAGACCACCTTCTGCTTGACACCTTCGGCCAGCGCAGGTGTCGCAGCGAGACCAGTGACGGTGAACAAGCCCGCCAGTACCGTGTTGATCAGACGTTTCATAGAATTTTCCTTCTGGTTTTCCCATAAACATTGAATTCACCGAAGCGATCCGGCGCGCGCCCAACAGACTTTCGCACGTCGGGCCTCACCGGCCGACAACCGTATCAACCCGGGTTAGAGACACTGACAGGTCAGTTAAATCCCATTACCCCTGTATTCCGGTTGTTATTGCCCGGCCTGGCCGGGTGTGGATTATCCCGGCTCCGACACTAAGCAGATAACGCCGGTCCGGATTCTATTCCCCGCTGCATGGGTAACTATCAGCGACGGGATACACTAGACTGAAGGAATGCGCGACTTCATTAACCGGCGAGGCTTTGCGCTGCTGCTCACCACCGCGTTGCTGAGCGCATGCGCGTCCAATATTCCCCCCGAGATCCGCGAGGCGCCCCCTGACAACCCGGCACTGGACCAGGTACTTGCGGATACCGCCCCCTTTGTGTCGCGCCAGGTGCGTTGGGGCGGCGTGATACTGGAAACCGAAAACCGCGCCGACACCACCTGGGTCACGCTGCTGGCACTGCCGCTGAGCACCAGTGGAAGACCGGATATCAGCGATAACAGCCCGGGGCGTTTCATAGCTGCTGTGCCGGTTTTCCTGGATCCCACGGTGTACAGCAAGGACCGACGTTTGACGGTGACCGGCACAGTGTCGGGTAGCGAGACCCGCAAGGTGGGGGAATTTCCGTACAGCTACCCGGTGGTCAATGTGACGCACCACTATCTCTGGCCGGTCGAAACCAAACTGCCGCCCCGCTACCGGAATCCCTGGTGGTATGACCCCTGGTGGTACGATCCCTGGTGGTACGACCCCTGGTACCCGTACCCCTATCGTTACTGAGTGCCTGCAACCATGACCGGCGTGTGGCGTATGCACTGGCTCGCGGCCCTGCTGTCTCTGCTCGCAGCCTGCGCGAGCGCTCCGACATTCGACAGCAGCGGCGTGGATCACGCCCTGACCCCGCGGCGCGTAGCGGCACAGGTGCAGGACGCCAGCGGCAAACGGGTCCTGTGGGGCGGCGTTATCCTGGCCATCACGAACCTCAGGGCGCACACCGATATCGAGGTCCTGGCCTACCCGCTCGACGCCGACAACCGTCCCCGGCGCGACAACGATGCGCTGGGGCGATTCATCATCCGGCATGCCGGCTACCTGGAACCAGCCAGCTATTCGGAGGGCCGCCTGGTCACCGTTGCAGGTACGGTGTCGGGCACCTTGCCCGGCAGGATCGGCGCGTCGGACTACGCCTACCCGGTCGTTGCCGCCCAGCAGTTGCACCTGTGGCCGCGGGACAGCGGCTACGATGGTACCAGTGTGCACTTCGGTATCGGCGTGGGTATCGGCTTCTGAGTCACCGCAGCGAAACACCATGACCGCCCGAGGGCGCCAGCACTCCCACTGGTGAGCCTGGCCTACCCCGCACCTTTTGTGACCTGATACCGGACCTGATCGGCAAGTGAGAATTAGACTCAGTAGGAAATGGCAGCGTTTAACTATCCGGGCCAATCCTGTTACTCTGATCGCTTGATACGGGAAACAAATGGGCCATCGGGTATACTTATCGCACAAGTCGGTGCGACGGGCATGAGAGGTGCCGCCATGGGACTGATTAGGCTGGAAGACGATCAAAAGGTGAACGTGCATGAAATCGACGCCCAGCACGAGACACTGATCGACCTGATCAACCAGCTGCACGCCGCGATGACGCAACGCAGCGACCGCAAGGTGCTTGACCAGCTGATGGCGGCGCTGATCGAGCACACCCGAACCCATTTCGACTACGAAGAACAGCTGATGCTGGAACACCGCTATCCCGGCTACTCCACCCACAAGAACGAACACGACCGGCTGATTCAGCACATCCTGGCACTTGCGGAGCAATACCGGCGCGGTGACCTGCTGCTGTCATTCGCAGTGATGGTCGACCTCAAGGGCTGGGCGCTGGTGCACATCGAAAAATTCGATATTGCGCTCGGCGCGTTCCTGAACCGCCCTGAACCGCTAGCCGGTATAGGCGATTCCAGCTCGAAAAACGGCACCCTCTGAATCGGCACCTGAATGCGGCCGCTGGTCCGGCGACCGAACACCAGACTACTCGAACCAGCGTGTAAACGCGGCAACCTCCTGGCGCTCTGTCCGGTACTGGTTAACGGTCGCATCGGGGTCCTCGTAACCCAGCGCCATGCCGCAAATAAGAATGCTGTTGTCGGGATAACCCAGCGCCTGTTTCACGATCGCGGGGTATTCGGCCAGCGCCGCCTGCGGGCAGGTCGCCAGACCCTGTTCCACTGCCGCCAGCATCAGCGACTGCAAAAACATCCCGTAGTCGAGAAACGACCCGGTCTGCAATCCGGCCTCCATGAAAAAGAACAGCGCTACCGGTGCGTCGAAAGCCCGGTAGTTGGCCGCCCACTGCTCGCGCTGACGCTGCTTGTGCTGACGCTCGATACCCAGGGCGTTATAGAGCTGCAGGCCGCATTCCCTGCGCCGCGATCGGTAAGGCTCGCTCCACTCGGTGGGGTAATACAGGTAATCCATGCCGGGCGCTGCGCCATCGCGGAACGCCTGCTCGATGCGCTGCTGGAGTTGCCGTTTGCACTCGCCACTGACCACCGCGACCTGCCACGGCTGGGTGTTGGCCCCCGAGGGCGCATGCCGGGCGGCAGCCAGAATCTGTTCAATAACCGCCTTGTCGACGCTGCGCTGCACAAAAGCGCGCGTCGACTTACGTCGTTTGAGCGCCTCAACAACATCCATAACGGCTGACGCCGGTCATCGCAAGGTCCCCCAGGCGTTTATCCGGGGCGCACCGGGTTGGCTGGTCCGCTAGCGCCAGTACGGTTCACGGCGCGGAATAATGATCAGCACCCGGCCGCTTTCGTCCTCGCGTTGAATGCGCCTGGCGTCGGCATCCCGCGGCAGCGTCAGGCTCTTGTAGAAACGGGTGTGACAGGCGGCCGCCTGCCGGTCCGCCCCCTGACGCACCTGGATGCGCAACAGACGACCGCGGACCCGCATGGCAACCTCGGGCGCCGCCGCGCCATCGAAGTCGATCTGCAGGTAATAGGCGTCGGGATCGGCGCTGCGCCGGATATCCAGGGCACACTCGGCCGCGTAGCGCGCGCCCCCGAACGGCGCGGCGCCGGCCGGGGCGATGAGGGGCGGAAACAGGCCGGCTGCCACGAGCAGCGCCGCTCCTGCTCCCCGCCGATACGCTGTGTGCAGGCAGGGCATGACCAAAGTATAGTAACTATGGCGAGACTCGTGAGGCTTTGCGCAGGGTCTGCGCCCTTGCAGCGGGCGTCGAGATTCCCGGCTGCAGCGCCGGCGCCCTGCCGCGAACCGGCGTAATGCATCACCACGGCGGAGTGAACGTCATGGACTGGCAGCAACTCATCAAGGACTTCCGGGACGTGGTCCCGGGCGTCGACTTCTGGTCGCTGCGCCTGGCCGCCGACCACCGCGAGGCCCTGAGTATGCGCCAGGGCGTGCTGGAACCCCCGCGCCACACGCTCAGCCGCGGCGCGCACCTTACGTTCATTCACCGCGGAGGGCTGGCCTATGCCGCCACCAGTGAGCTGAGCCACGCCGGCGTGCGGCGGGCCTGCGAGCAGGCACAACAGTGGCTGGAGACCACACGGCGGCACAGCCTGTTCGATCCCGCCCGCATCGCGCGCCCGCAACGCTCCGGAAGCTACCAGTCGCGCGTCGTCACGCCCTGGGAGTCCTGGAGCCTGGCTGACAAGCTGGAGCTGTTGCAGGACATCGATCAGCACCTGAAGATCTCCGCAGGCATCGTCGACCGGCAGGCACAGCTGAGCCGCCGCTGCAGCGAGGTGCTGCTGCTCACCAGCGACGGGGTCGAGATCGAGCAGACCTTCCACTACCTGCTGCCCGGCTATGCCGCGATCGCCAACGCCGGCACCCAGACCCAGATGCGCAGCGGAGGCGGCTGGGGTTCGGCCCGCCAGGGTGGACTGGAGCAGCTCGCCGCCTTCGACTTCCCCGCCAGCGCCACCCGGGTGGCCGAAGAGGCGCTGGCGCTGGTCGCCGCGCCGGAGTGTCCCAACACAACCGCCGCGCTGTTGCTGCTGCCCAGCCAGATGATGCTGCAGATCCACGAGAGCATCGGTCACCCCTTGGAGCTGGACCGCATCCTGGGCGACGAGCGCAACTACGCCGGCACCAGTTTCGTCACTCTGGACATGTTCGGCAGCTATCGCTACGGATCGGAACTGCTGAACGTCAGTTTCGACCCCGACCAGCCGGCCGAGATGGCCAGCTACGGCTTCGACGACGACGGCACCCCGGCCGAGCGCTGCCACCTGATCCGCGCCGGTATCCTGGAGCGGCCGCTGGGCGGCGCCGTCTCCCAGGCGCGCGCCGACATGCCGGGGGTAGCCAATGCGCGCGCCTGCGACTGGAACCGGCCGGCCATCGACCGCATGGCCAACCTCAACCTGGAGCCCGGCGACGCCGGCCTGGACGTCCTGGTCGGTTCCATCGAGTACGGTGTGCTGATGGACAGCAACCGTTCCTGGTCCATCGATGACAGCCGCAACAAGTTTCAGTTCGGCTGCGAACTGGGACGGCTGATCCGGGACGGCGAACTCAGAGGCCTGGTGCGCAATCCCAACTATCGCGGTGTCTCGGCCAGCTTCTGGCGCAACCTGGCAGCCGTGGGCGACAGCAGTACCTTCGAGATCTGGGGCACGCCCAACTGCGGCAAGGGCGAGCCCAACCAGACCATCCAGGTCGGCCACGCCTCACCGGCCTGCGTGTTTCGCGACGTGGAGATTTTCGGAGGCGACTGAAATGGAAAGCGCATTTCGGGAGCTGAGCGTCGACATCCTTGCCCTGCTGCACGGCGACGAGGTATTGCTGCTCAACTTCGACGCCGAGGACTCGGATTTCGTGCGTTTCAACCGCAACGCCATCCGCCAGGCCGGGCATGTCCACCAGCAGCGGCTGCAGCGGACCCTCATCGACGACCACCGCC
>CBDTYI010000007.1:0-29278 GCA_965364565.1 uncultured Gammaproteobacteria bacterium
CATGAAATGAGGAAATAAAAAGCCCGCGGACAGCGGGCTGAAGAGAAAATGGTGGGCCGTCAAGGACTCGAACCTTGGACCAAGAGATTAAGAGTCTCCTGCTCTACCAACTGAGCTAACGGCCCTGCAAATGGGGCGAGCGACCGGGATCGAACCGGCGACCACGGGAGCCACAATCCAGTGCTCTACCAACTGAGCTACGCCCGCCATTGAAACAGCATCTTCGAGACCCCGCCACGCGAGTCCCGCGAAAAGCCCCAGTATCCGCCTGGCTGCAGCACCCGTGGCACTGGGCTCAACCAGGCTGCTGCGTCGACCGCAAGGCCGCCGCAACGGCAATCTGGCGTCCCGGGAGGGATTCGAACCCCCGACCGACGGCTTAGAAGGCCGTTGCTCTATCCTACTGAGCTACCGGGACCAAAATGTGCGGATATGCCTGCAGGTTTCCACAGCCAACACCGCGATCCCGAGCCGGATTTGCAGCCCAGCCGGCCCGCGCCAACCCCGACCCGTGCGTCGCCCACGGCGAACTTGTTTGGTCGGGGTAGAGGGATTCGAACCCCCGACATCCTGCTCCCAAAGCAGGCGCGCTACCAGACTGCGCTATACCCCGTAGGCCCGATTCGAACCGGGACGGGCCGGCGATAATACGGTTACCCATTGGTATCGTCAACGACCAGGCGCCGCAGTATACCAGATTCTTCCCGGCGCGCTTGTTCACTCCCCTGACGCGTGCGAGAATCGCCGCCCTCCGTTGCTGCCGAGTGGACCCTGATTTTCATGAGCGCCCGCATCATAGACGGCAAGTCGATAGCCGCGAATGTGCGCAAGCAGGTTCGCGCCCAGGTCGATGCGCGGCTCGCGGCGGGACAGCGTCGCCCGGGGCTGGCTGTGGTGCTGGTAGGCAACGACCCGGCCTCGGAAATCTATGTCAGAAACAAGCGTCTCGCGTGTGAAGAAGCTGGACTGCTGTCGCGTTCCTACGATCTCGCCACAGACACATCGCAACAGGCGCTTCTGGATCTGATCGATGCTCTGAACGCTGACGAGACCATAGACGGCATACTGGTGCAGCTACCATTACCGGCGCACATCAATGCCGAGACTGTCATTGAGCGCATGCGTCCGGACAAGGACGTGGACGGATTCCACCCCTATAACGTGGGCCGCCTGGCACTGCGTATCCCACAGCTGCGCCCGTGCACCCCGCGCGGCATCATCACCCTGCTGGACAGTATCGGCGAAACCTACTATGGACGAGAAGCGACGGTGGTCGGGGTCTCGAACCACGTAGGGCGTCCCATGGCGCTCGAATTGCTGCTCGCCGGCGCTACCGTGACCTGTTGCCACCGCTTCACGCGGGACCTGGAGTCCCATGTCCGCGCGGCGGAAATTCTGGTAGTGGCAGCCGGCAAACCCGGTCTGGTGCCGGGCGAATGGGTCCGCCCGGGCGCCACCGTTATCGATGTCGGTATCCATCGCAGCGAGTTCGGCCTGATCGGTGACGTGGTATTCGATACTGCCAGGGAGCGCGCCGGCTGGATCACGCCGGTACCGGGCGGTGTGGGACCCATGACGGTTGCGACCCTGTTGCAGAACACCCTGTATGCCGCGGAGGCCTTGCACAGCGCCTGACCCCGTCACGCATTGATCAGGGACAGACTGGGCTTGCGGCGTACCGGCTTGAACAGCTCTTCGATCGGCCGGGGCGTGGAAATGAAGTGCCCCTGGCCATAGTCCACTCCCAGTCGCACCAGGCTTTCGAGAATCTTGTCGCTTTCCACGAACTCGGCAATCGTCCGGGCACCGATAAGGTGACTGATATCATTGATTGCGCGGACCATGGCGGCATCCATTTCGTCCTGCATCATATCCTTGACGAAACCACCGTCGATCTTGATGTAATCGATATGCAGATCTTTCAGGTAGCCGAACGAACTCAGACCGCTGCCGAAGTCGTCCAGCGCAAACCGGCACCCCAGCCTGCGTAACCGCGCTATCGAATCACCTATCGAGCGTATATTCGAGATAGCGGATGCTTCGGCAATCTCGAAGCAAATGCTCCGACAGGGCATGGCACTGGCCGATAGTTCTTTTTCCAGGTAATCGACAAAGCTCGCGTCGCTTAGCGACTTGCCACTGAGATTAATCAGCAGCATCGCCGGTTCGTTTATCAGGGTACGCTCCCCCAGCAGACGCATTGCGGTCGCAACTACCCAGCGGTCGATTTCGGTCATCAGGTTGTAGCGCTCCGCGGCCGGAAGAAACGCCATCGGCAGGACTTCATTGCCCAGTGAATCGCGCATACGCAGCAGCAGTTCGCAGTGGCTGGGATGCCCGGGATCCGCGTGTGCCAGCGACACGATGGGCTGAAACAGGAGGTACAGTCGACCTTCCTGCATCGCGGCGCGGACTTCGGAAACCCAGTTCATTTCGCCGCGTCGTTGGGTCACCTCCGCGTCGCTCGGTTCGTAAAGGTGAACCCGGTTGCGTCCGCTGTCTTTGGCCGCATAGCAGGCGATGTCCGCAGCACTCATCAGTTCGGAGGTGGAACGCGAGTTCCGGTTGATCGCTACAACACCGATACTGACGCCGATTTCGAAGCTGCGGTCCGCGTAGAGAAAACGGAAATCGCGCACCGCGCTACGTATGTTTTCCGCAATTCGAACTGCCTGCTCGGCACTGCAATGGTCAAGCAGAACACCGAACTCGTCACCGCCCAGACGCGCCAGAATGTCCGCTTCACGCACCTGCGCCTGCAACAAGGCAGCTAATTGCCGTAACAGTTCGTCACCCGCGCCGTGACCGGACACGTCGTTGACCAGTTTAAACTGATCGAGATCCAGGTAGCACACAGCGTGCTGTTTTCCCTCATTGTGAGCACTGCCGAGCAGCTGCCCCAGCCGGGCTTCGAACTCGCGACGGTTGAACAAACCGGTGAGTGGATCGTGACAGGCCTGAAACGATAACTGACGCGCCAGATTGCGCGACTGACCGACGTCGTGGAATACCATCACGACGCCACTCAGCGCCCCCCGCCGATCCACGATCGGCGCCGCAGAATCCGCAATCGCGACCTCCCTGCCGTCATGACGGACCAGCAACTTGTGCCCTTTCTCGACGATCCTTTCCTTGCGTTGCAGACACAGGTCAACCGGGTTGCGCAGTGATTCGCCGCTATCCTCGTCGATCAGGCGCATCACCTTGCCGAGCGGCGTGTGCTGAATGTCCGACAGCCGCCAGCCGAGCAGCTCCTCGGCGACCGGGTTCATGTACTCGACGCGCCCCTCGTGGTTCGTAGTGATCACTGCGTCGCCGATGGAGTGCAGCGTAACCACGGCTTTCTCTTTCTCCGCCTGCAGTTCGCGTTCGGAGCTGCAAATCCGCGCCAGCGCGCGGTGCAGGGCATGGTTCTGCTGCATGGAATGGTCGAGCGCCTGGTTGATGAACCGCCCGAGATAACCGAATTCGTCGCTGCGCCGCTCATCGAAGCGTACTTTTTCGTCGCCGGCGGAAAACGCCTGCGCGGCAGTTACCATCTGCCGGAACGGCCTGGAAAGCATCTGGTCGAGGATCCGTTGCAGAACGAAGCCAAACAGCAGGAACACCGCCCCCATCGCCAGCAGCAGGTCCTTGCGCTCGGAACCCAGCTGGTCACGCACCGAAGGCAAGTACAGGGTGAGACTGGCCTCGCCCAGCTGCCCTGCATCGACATGGATCGTGCGCTGGTAGGCGACATGACCGGCACCGGTCTGGCCGATCCGCACCCGCTCCCCGTCCACTTCGAGCAGCACCCCGTCAACCCTGGCGGAGCCCTGCACCAGGCTGCGCGCCGCCTCCCCCATATCCCTGATCGACAGGCCGGGGCGCAAGGCGAAGGTCTGGTAAAGCTGTGCGGTGAAACGATCGACGGCACTCTGCTGTTGATCCCGTATCTGGCTTTCACGCCCGTCGAGGGCGAACAGCGCAAACACAAAGCCCAGAACCACCAGGCCCCAGAACACAATGCCCGCAACGCGTAGCGGCAAGGTTCTCAGTTCGTGCGCGTTGTTGTTCAGGTCCAGCGGCATGTCCGGTCAACCGATCTCTTCACCACCCCTCCCCGCGCAGCGGTCTAGCCGCGAGTCGCGGCCGGACTCCAGGCACGAACGCCGAACGCGTCCAGCTGAAACAGGCAGCAGAGCGACTCCAATTACATGCGGGGGGGTCCTTGGAGCGTATCGGCATCTGGCCGGATAACCACAGCCAGTTGCCGAGCCAGGCCACAACCGCCTGATCCAGGCAGGGAAATCAAGATCTATTGACCACTGGCGGTCAACCCAACAGCAAGGCGCCGTTGAGTAGCGAAAAGTGGCGGGATGTTAGCGAATCGAAAGCGTTTTGAGGGTTGCTCAGGAGCGCCGCCAGCGGGTGCCGGCGGCACCGTCCTCCAGCATCACGCCCAGCGCGGTGAGCTGGTCCCGCAAGCGGTCCGCCTCCGCCCAGTCACGGTTGGCCCGCGCGGCGTCGCGCTGCGCCACCAGGGCGTCGATTTCATCATCAGCCGGGCCGTGCTGCGCCGCGCCATGCTGACCACGCAAGTACGCCTCCGGATCCGCCTGCAACAGGCCCAGCCGGCCGCCCAGGGTTCTCAGCGCGCCGGCCAGCCGGCTGGCAAGTTCGGCCTGCTGTTGTTCGCGCGCCCGGTTGATATCGCGGGCCAGTTCAAACAACACAGCCAGGGCTTCCGGGGTGTTGAAATCGTCGTCCATGGCAGTCCGGAATCGGGTATCGAGCTCCGGCTGCGGATCGACGCCCGGCGCAGTGCCTGCATCGCGCAATGCGGTATACAGGCGCTGCAAGGCGCCGCGCGCCTGGTCCAGGTTGTCGTCGCTGTAATTCAGTGGGCTGCGGTAGTGACTGGAGAGAATGAAGTAGCGGACCTCCTCGGGCTGATAACGCTGCAGGATCTCACGCACAGTGAAGAAGTTGCCCAGCGACTTGGACATTTTTTCTTCGTCGACCTGAACAAAACCATTATGGATCCAGTAGTTAACAAAATGTTCGCCGGTCGCCCCCTGGGACTGGGCGATTTCGTTTTCGTGGTGCGGAAACTGCAGATCCATGCCTCCGCCATGAATATCGAAGTGCGCGCCCAGGCATTCGGTCGACATCGCCGAGCATTCGATATGCCAGCCAGGGCGGCCATCGCCCCACGGCGACGGCCAGCTCGGTTCGCCGGGTTTTGCCGCCTTCCAGAGCACGAAATCGAGTGGATCGCGTTTCGCCTCCTCCACATCGACCCGCGCACCGGAGCGCAGGTCCTCGAGACGTTTACCGGACAGCTGACCATAACCCTCGAAACGGCTGACCGAATAGAAGATATCGCCGTTATCGCCCTGGTAGGCGTAGCCCTTGTCGACCAGCTTCTGGATCATCGCCAGGATATCGGGCATCGATTCGGTGGCACGCGGTTCCAGGTCCGGTCGCAGCACCCCGAGGGCATCGGCGTCCTCGTGCATGGCGGCAATAAAGCGGTCGGTAAGCTGCGCCATGCTTTCGCCACGCTCGGCGGCACGCGCGATGATCTTATCGTCGATATCGGTGATATTGCGCACGTAAGTCACGTCATAGCCGCGGCTGCGCAGGTGCCTGACAATGACATCGAATACCACCAGCACCCGCGCGTGTCCGAGATGACAGAAGTCATAGACGGTCATACCGCACACGTACATGCGCACCCTGCCGGGTTCGATCGGCACGAACTCTTCTTTGGCGCGGGTGAGACTGTTATAGACTTTCAGCATCGGGATTGGCTCCAGTACGGTTCAACGCATCCTGCAGGCGGCTGCGGCAACGCGCGGGCCCCAGCCATTCCCATACCCGCTGCATTTCCGGGCCGTGGGTCACCCCGGTAAGCGCAACCCGCAGCGGCATGAACAAGGCGCGGCCTTTCACGCCCGCCACTTTGCCAACCGCGCCGGCAAAACTGCGAAAATCACCGGCACCCTCGAGAGCCGTCAACGCCTGCTGGAAAAACACACGGCCGGCTGCATCCAGCACCTGCTGTGCTTCCGCGTCCGGTTCCAGCTCATCACCGGCGAGCCGCCGCACCCAGACCGCTGCATCCGCGGGCATTACTACATTATCGCGCAGCACTGCCAGCAATGCCTCCAGGGCGGCACCCTCGGGCGCTGCCGGCAGCTCGCGGTATGCTGGCGACAGTTTGAACCAGTCTACCAGTTCGTCCAGGCTGGCGGCGGCGACCGCTTCCTTCTGCCAGTGGCCCAACTGTTGTTCGTCAAAGCGCGCCGGCGCCCTGCCGAGACGCTGCAGCGAGAAGCCTGCCGCCAGCTGATCGAGATCACACAAGGCATCGGTGTCACAACTGTGCCCGAGGCGCGCCAGGTAGTTCAGCAGGGCCGCAGGAAGATAACCCTGCTCGCGCAACTCGCGCACGCTGCGGCTGCCGTGCCGCTTGGACAGGGGCGCGCCGTCCGCCCCGACCAGCAGGGAAACGTGCCCGTACGCGGGCGCCGACAGTCCGAGTGCCTTGAGTATTAACAACTGCCGCGGCGTGTTGGTCAGGTGATCCTCGCCACGCAGCACGTGCGTGACGCCCATCAGCGCATCGTCGATCGCATTGGTGAAGAAGAATGCCGCACTGCCGTCACTGCGACGAATGATGAAATCACCGATTTCGTCGCTCTGGAAACACTGCCTGCCGCGCACCAGGTCATCAAACTCGATCGCTTCGCCGACCGGCACCCGGAACCGCACTGTGGGTTGCATACCGGCGTCCAGCCGGCGCTGAACCTCGTCGGCGGAAAGGTGTGCACAGGTTCCGGGATAACGCGGCGGCTGGCCGGCGATACGCTGTGCCCGGCGCGCCCGGGCCAGCTGATCGCCGCTGCAGAAGCACGGGTAACTGGCCCCGTTCGCCGCCAGCTCATCGTAGTAGCGACGGTAGATATCCAGGCGCTGCGCCTGGTAGTAGGGCCCGTGGGCACCACCCGTTTCGGGGCCCTCCTGCCAGTGGAGACCCAGCCAGCGCAGATCGCGCAGCAGCGCCTCGACATGCTCTTTCCTGCTGCGTCCGACATCCGTATCCTCGATGCGCAGCAGAAATACACCCTGCCCGCCCATGGCGAGCAAGGCGTTGAACAGTGCAGTGCGCAGGTTGCCGAGGTGAATTTCCCCGCTCGGGCTCGGCGCAAACCGCGTTTTGATGCTGGAACCGGGCATGACTCAGGCTCGTCGGACCGCGACGGCGCGCATGGTAACAAAAATTGGTGAGCGGCGTTGAACCCGCTATCATAGCCGCTGCTGAACAGGAGCACGAAGATATGAAATTCTTTGAAAAGATCGTGTTAGGCGCTTTAATCTGCTTCATGCCGCAGTTCGCTGGAGCAGCCGAACAAACCGCAACGGGAGATTCCACCGTGACTGTGCAGATGCAGACCAACAAGGGCACCATTGTTCTGGAGCTCGACGCTGAGAAGGCGCCGGGGACCGTGGCCAACTTCGTCGAATACGCCAAAGCCGGTTTCTATGACGGCACCATCTTTCACCGGGTTATTCCGGGGTTCATGATCCAGGGTGGTGGCTTCGAACCCGGCATGGACCAGAAGAAGACCCGTGAGCCGATACAGAACGAGGCCGATAATGGCCTGAAGAACGACCTCGGCACGATCGCTATGGCGCGCACGCCGAACCCGCACTCGGCAACCGCGCAATTCTTCATCAATGTGAAAGACAACGGCTTTCTGAACCACACGGCGCCGACCTCCCAGGGCTGGGGATACTGCGTATTCGGCAAGGTCGTCGAGGGTCTCGATGTGGTCCAGGAGATCGAGAAGGTTTCCACCGCATCCCGTGGCGGTCACCAGGATGTCCCGGTCGAGGATGTCGTGATCGAAAAAGTCACGGTTCAGGACTGAACAGAACGCCCCCGCGTCAGCGGGGGTTCGACCGCCCGTGACGACGCTGTTCATCTCCGACCTGCACCTGCACCCGTCCCGTCCCGCAATTCTCGCCTGCTTTCTGGACTTTCTCGAACGGCAGCAAGGCCGGGCAGAGGCCATTTACATTCTCGGCGATCTGTTTGAAGCATGGATCGGTGATGATGACCCGGAGCCGGTCTATGCGCCGGTGCGCGCCGGACTGTACCGCTGTGTCAGCGCCGGAACGCCGGTCTATGTCATGCGTGGCAACCGTGACTTCCTGATCGGTGAGCGCTTTGGCAATGAAACCGGATGCCGTCTCCTCGACGACCCTAGCCGGATCGAACTCTACGGTGTGCCGACCCTGCTGATGCACGGTGACTCCCTGTGTACCGATGATCGCGACTACCAGGCGCTGCGACACCGATTGCGCGATCCGCGCTGGCAGCGTGAGGTGCTGGCGCTGCCGGTGGCGGAGCGCCGTGAGCTGGCGACACAGGCGCGCGAACTCAGTGCGCTCAGCAAGCGCGGCAAGGAGCAGCGCATCATGGACGTGAACCCGGATGAAGTCCTGCGCATCATCCGTGCACATGCCGTCGACCTGCTGATCCACGGCCATACCCACCGCCCGGCGGCACACCGGGTGCAGCTTGACGGGCGGCAGGTAACGCGGATCGATCTGGGCGACTGGTACAGCGCCGGCCGGGCACTGGCGGTCGACGCGGATGGCTGGCGCTGGCTGGAGCTCGACTGCCCCGGTTGAGCAGCTACGGATCTGTCCAGTCTTCGCCGCTGCCGGAGTTCCCGGTCTGAACCCGGTAGACGCGCAGGTCGTCCGGTACAGCGAACAGCGTTTCGGCCAGGGGCACATTGCGTTCGTATTTGAGCAATTCCCGGCGCGTGCCTTTGCCCGCCCACTCCAGCAGCGGGAGCCCTGCACCGAGGTGAAAATCGCCCGCGTACACGTCGCGCCCCAGAACACAGGGCGTCTGAAACTCGACCGGCGTATTACCCAGCGTTCTGGCCTGTTGTACCGCCAGCACCTGGGCGAATTCCTGGAACGCCGCCCGCGCGTCGTCCAGCAAACCGGGCACCACCACCGCCGACTGACAGACGTCGCCATCGGCGCTCAACACCACGGTCAGCGGCTGCCTGCCCTCGAGCATCGGCGCCTGCGCGTCAACGGTTTCCTGCACATCCAGGGACAGCGTGGCGGGCGCCTTGGGGGCCGCGCCCCTGCCGTCGATGACGAGTACGCTGGCGGTTTCCGGCACGACGTTATAGATCTGCCGCTGCGCACGATCCAGCAGTACGAAGTCGTCGCCGTCGTTGCCGTCATCGGAACGCAGGAACTCGGCAGTGACCAGGTAGCGCACCCGGTGCGGCTCGCTGCCGGCCTCCTGCTCGAGATACCACAGCACCGTGCCGTTGACCGCAGTCGCCGGCGCGCCCGCGCACAACGCGAACACCCCGAGCAGTCCCGCGACCAGACGCTCAATTCTGGCAAATCCGGCCCATCGCATCAGTCTGCCTCCGTGTGGCGTGCCGCCATGCCCTCCAGACACGCCATTTCGTTGCGGCTGAACCCCGCCTGTTCGCGTGCCTGGTAATGGAACGGTGGTTTGACCTGACCTTTCATGTACTGCTCCAGAAGCCGCGCAAAGGTCACCTCCGGAGCCAGACCGCGTGTATCGCACAAGTAGCGAAACCAGCGCGTGCCGATCTCCACGTGCCCGATTTCGTCGCGCAGTATGACCTTCAGAATGGCGACCGAGGCATCGTCACCGGCTTTTTCAAGACGCTGCACGATCCCGGGCGTCACATCCAGTCCACGTGCCTCCAGCACGCGAGGCACCAGTGCCATCCTCACCAGCGGGTCATGGGCCGTCTTGCAGGCCATTTCCCACAGGCCATCGTGGGCATCCAGCGCGCCGTAGGACGAACCCAGCGCCCGCAAGCGCTGCGACAGCAGGCGGAAGTGTTGGGCCTCCTCGTAAGCCACACGCGCCCAGTCAGTATAGAACGCTTCCGGCATGCCGCGGAATCGATAGATGGCGTCCCAGGCCAGATTGATGGCGTTGAACTCGATGTGCGCGAGCGCGTGCAGCAACGACACACGCCCCTCCAGCGACCCGGGGCGGCGGCGTGGCAGATCGCGCGGCGCTACCAGCCTGGGCCGGTCCGGACGGCCCGGCGCGCTGATCGCGGCCGGCGCTTGTAGCGAATCGAAACTCAGCGCACCGGACTGCAGGGCAGCATAGGCAAGGTCTGTCAGGGCGCACTTGGCCGACGGATCGGTACACTCGATACACTGCTGCGCGGCCGCAAACAGGTTGGCTGTGGTCAGTCGTAGAAGCGGCTCGGACATAGGCTATTTCCAGGTGCTCATCGGCCCTTCCACCCGATCACCAGATCGCGCACATTGGTACCGGTTGGCCCGGTTGAGATCAGGTCTCCGCTGGCTTCCAGGAAGGCGCCCGAATCCGCCCGCCGCAGTTTTTCGGCGGCATCCAGACCACTTAACTCCCCGCGGCGCAGCGTACCGCCGTCGACCAGCGCCCCGGCATCCTCGGTGGGGCCGTCGCTGCCATCCGTTCCGATCGCCAGCAGACAAACGCCGGACTGCCCCGCCAGCACGCCGGCTGCGGCCAGCGCGAGATGCTGGTTACGCCCCCCGCGCCCCGGCCGATCCGGCAGCCTCACGGTGGTCTCCCCACCCCAGATGTGAATCCCCGTGGGCAGTTCGCCCAGCAGCCGGCGCGCCAGCTCCGCGCCAGTGGTGGCCGCATCGCCATCCAGCTCGACCGGATGCAGATGCGCCACCAGCCCCTCTTGCCGCACCCGCCGCGCGGCGGCCTCGCAGGCAGTCTGCAAATTAGCCAGCACCCGGTGCGGGGGTGCAGGCTGGGCGACAGGTTCGGGTTCGGGTAACCGCTCCAGAATCCGGGTCAACCAGTCGGGAACCCCGACCGGTATCGCCTGCGGCGCCGAGCCAGGATACAGCAGTCCCGAGCCGATCACCGCCGGATTATCACCGGCGACGTCCGACAACAGCCACGCCTCCAGCTGCCGGCGGCCCGTCACGCGTAGCAGGTTACCCCCCTTGATCAGGGAAACCCGGCGCCGGATGGCGTTGATCTGATCGATGCCCAGGCCACTGGCCAGCAGCCAGGTGTTGATCCTCACCAGATCGTCCAGACCGACCCCAGTCGCAGGCGCTTCGACCAGACTCGATGCCCCGCCGGATATCAGGAATAACATGCGCCTGTCAGCGGGTGCTGCGCGCAGCCAATCGAGCAGCCTCGCCCCCGCCAGCAGGCTTGCGGAGGTGGGCACAGGATGGCCGGCTTCCAGTGTCTCCACACCGGGGTATTGCGCCAGTTCCGGCACTGCATGGCCTGTCTTGGTGATCACCAGAGCGCGCTGGAGCCGTTTGCCCAGACCCCTGCAGGCCCCCGCGCCCATCGCCGCAGCGGCCTTGCCTATGGCCACGACATCCACGGCTGTATCGATGGACGTGCGCCCCAGGGCCTGCTCTACCAGTCGATCGCCGCGCACCGATTCAATCGCGCAACGCCCTACCTCAAGCAAAATATTTCTACAGTTTAAGCTCATTAAACATATCGTTACATTTATTTATTAAGGCGCTGTATAACATTAAGTCTTGTGTGTTTTTTGACAGTCGGACGTCCCGGGCGCATGCTGCAATCGTCGCAATCTGGGGACTTCATCATGCGCCAACAACACGTCCTCGAAATATACGAACCCTACGAGTACGCCGGGCCCAATCCCTTGAACGTCGAGGGTGTTGCCGTGTTACCGGGGCCATCGCGGGAAAACTATTACCTGTTGCAGCTCACCAATCCGTTGCAGTTCGAGCAGGAACTCGTCGAACAGGTACTGGTGGTGCCGCGTTACAACGGTGACAAAATCGATCGCGCGGTATCCGATGCCTGCACCGTCAACATCGCGCGGGTGCCGGGCGGCGCCAGCCTGGACGGCAAGACGCGGCTCACTTTCGCCGATTTCCTGCGCTGGGGAGTAGGCAAGATCAGCCCCTGCCCGGGGCACTAGCGTACCCCGCCCGGTCAGGATCTCCGTGCATTCAGCGGACCAGGCGAATCGATCCGCTGGCCTGCACCACTACGCGACTGGTGCCACTCTCCATGGCCGGCGGCGTAACCGCCGCCCGGCTTGCCATCGCCATTGCCTCGGCGCGCAGTGGCACCGGGTGGTCACGCTCGCCGGTCTGCACCGCGACCTCGACCAACTGGTAGCTTTTGGCACCCAGCGCCCCGGCGATCAGCTCGGCGCGCTGCTGAAAATCCGTCAGTACCTGCTCAACCAGCCCGGCTTCAACTTCCTTGCGCCGCTGCTCGGAAACGGAAAACCGCAGCGACTGCACCTGCAGCCGCTCCTGCAGCTGCCCGGTCAGCTGGCTCAAGCGGTCAACGTCGCCCGATTCCAGATACAGTTCCTGACGCGCACGCCAGCGCACAATTTTTCTCTCATCGTAGACGGGATAGGTCTGGTAGCCGCCGGTTCTGACAGTAACGCGCGCATCCGCGCGCGCATGCTCCAGCGCCCAGCCCATGGACCGGTTGACCGTGTCGGCCAGCTGCGCCGGGTCGCGGTCCTCGGCGTCGACCGTCAGCAGTGCAACCACACGGTCGTTGTCGACTTCACGGCTTACCCCGACCTGAAAACTGACCTGGTCGGTAATCTGCTCCTGTTCGGCAGCGGACATACCCGGCAGCAGCACAACCAGACAGAACGCCAGCAGCATGCGCAGTTTCTTGTGCATCACCATGATATTTCCTCCTAGCCCAGACCGCGCCCCAGATCCGCGATCAGATCGTCGATATCTTCCAACCCCACCGCGACCCGGATCAGCCCTTCGGAGATACCCGCCTCGTCTCGCTGCTCCGGTGTCAACCGCCCGTGCGTCGTGGTAGCCGGATGAGTGATAGTGGTTTTGGTGTCACCCAGGTTCGCCGTAATGGAGCAGATCTGCGTCGCATCGATCAGCTTCCACGCGGCATCGCGCCCGCCCGCCACTTCGAATGCCACGATACCGCCGAAACCGCTCTGCTGCCGTGCGGCCAGCTGATGCTGGGGGTGCGAAGGCAGGCCCGGATAGAACACCCTGGTGACTGCGGATTGCTCCTGCAGCCACAGCGCGAGTTTGTGCGCCGACGCGCAATGCGCCTGCATGCGAATGGAAAGCGTCTCCAGGCCCTTCAGAAATACCCACGCATTGAAGGCGCTCATGGTCGGCCCGCAGGTGCGCAGAAAACCGTACACCTCCTGGCCCACCACGGCCGCAGAACCGACCACAGCGCCGCCGATGCAGCGACCCTGGCCGTCCAGATACTTGGTGGCAGAATGAATCACGATGTCGGCGCCAAGCCGCAGCGGCTGCTGCAGCGCCGGTGTGCAGAAACAGTTGTCCACCACCAGAACGCAATTGCGGGCGTGTGCCAGCTTCGCCAGTGCCTCGATATCCGCGACCTCGGTGAGCGGGTTGGACGGCGTTTCCAGAAACAGCAGACGCGTGTCGGGCCGAATTGCAGCCTCCCACGCCTGCAGATCGTGCAAGGCCACGAAACTGGTTTCGATGCCGAATTTCTGCAGGTAATTGGTGAACAGCAGCGTGGTGCTGCCGAAAATGCTGCGCGACGAGACAATATGATCCCCTGCCTTCAGCAGGCCCGCGCAACAGGCATAGATGGCGGACATGCCCGATGCCGTGGCGACACAGCATTCACCGCCCTCCAGCGCGGCAAGGCGCTCCTCGAAGGTGCGCACCGTGGGATTAGTGAAACGGGAGTAAATGTTGCCGGGCTGTTCACCGGAGAAGCGGGCAGCGGCCGCCGCGGCACTCTCGAACACATAGCTTGAGGTCGGGAAGATCGGTTCGGCGTGTTCCGATTCAGCGGTGCGGTGCTGGCCGGCACGCACGGCCAGCGTTTCGAACCCCAATGATTGTTCCTGCTTATCGGGCATGCGCCCTCCCCGAAGCTGCTGTTAGCCGGCGGGCGCAGCAGCGCCCGCATGTACGCGGCGGCGTACCCAGCCGGCCTCGTCTGCAGCGCGAACGCTGACCCGGCCCCTGATGGTCAGGCGCTGTTATAGAGGTCGATAACCGCACGGTCCGTGGTGCGCCGTTGTTCCTTGGCAGAATCGCTGCGCGAGCGCTCCAGCCGCTCGAGATAATCGACCGTAACACCGCCCGAAACATAGTCGCCGGTAAACACCGAGCAATCAAAGCTGGTGATCGACCGGTTGCCGCGGCGCACCGCTTCGATCAGATCATCCAGATCCTGGAATACCAGCCAGTCCGCACCGATCTCGCTGGCGATCTCTTCCACGCTGCGACCGTGCGCGATCAGCTCGTCCTTGGTCGGCATGTCGATACCGTATACGTTCGGGTACCGAACCGGGGGTGCCGCCGAGGCGAAATACACTTTTCGGGCGCCGGCATCACGCGCCATCTGGATTATCTGCTCCGAGGTAGTGCCGCGCACAATGGAGTCGTCGACCAGCATGACGGTCTTGTCGCGAAACTCCAGATCAATGGCATTCAGCTTCTGGCGCACCGATTTCTTGCGCTGCTGCTGGCCCGGCATAATGAAGGTACGCCCGATGTAGCGATTCTTGATGAAACCCTCGCGGTACTTCACGCCCAGATTATTGGCCAGCTGCACCGCCGCGGTGCGGCTGGTATCGGGAATCGGAATCACGACATCGATGTCGTGGTCCGGCCGTTCCCGCCGGATCTTTTCGGCCAGCTTCTCGCCCATGCGCAGCCGCGCCTTGTACACCGAAACGTTGTCCATGATGGAATCGGGCCGGGCCAGGTAAACGTGCTCGAAGATGCACGGCGAGCAGTGCGGGTTATCATCGCACTGGCGCGTCACCAGGGCACCGTCCCGGCTCATGAACACGGCTTCGCCGGGGCGCACATCACCGATCAGCTCGAACCCGAGCAAATCGAGCGCGACGCTCTCCGAGGCTGCCATGAATTCCGGTCCCTTGTCGGTGTCTTTGCGTCCATAAACCAGGGGGCGGATACCGTGTGGATCCCGGAACGCTACGATTCCGTAGCCCGTTATCATGGCCACCGCGGCATAGGCACCGTGGCAACGCTTGTGCACACCCGCCACGGCGGCAAATACGTCGTCGACGTCTACCTGCAGTTTGCCGCGCACCTGTAACTCGTGAGCAAACACATTCAGGAGCACCTCGGAATCCGAGTCGGTGTTGATATGCCGCAGGTCCTCGCGAAACAGGTTCTCCTTCAACTCCTGGGCATTGATCAGATTGCCGTTATGGGCCAGGGTGATACCGTAGGGAGAGTTGACGTAAAACGGCTGCGCCTCGGCCGAGCTCTCGCAGCCCGCGGTCGGGTAGCGCACATGCCCGATGCCCATGGTGCCGCGCAGGCGCAGCATGTGACGGGTATGGAACACGTCGCGCACCAGACCGTTGCTCTTGCGCAGGTACAGCTGACTGCCATCGCAGGTCATGATGCCGGCGGCATCCTGGCCGCGGTGCTGAAGGACGGTCAACGCATCGTAGATCGATTGATTGACCGGATCGTTGGAAACAATACCGACAATGCCGCACACAGCTTTACCCTTCGCGCACTAGTAATGAATATTCCCGGCGACATCGGCCGGCAGAAAACTGCGCAGCCATAACGCCAGGTCCTGGAAATGACGAAGCAACACGGATTCGCTCCACCAGGGGTCCTGAGGTAACGTCGTCAAGCCCGCCAGCAACACCAGTACCGCCACGATAACCATCCCTCGCGCTATACCGAACACCATGCCCAGCGCCCGATCGGTAGCGGTCAATCCGGTTCTTGCAACCAGCTGCCCGGCGAGCAGATTGACCAGCCCCCCCAGCACCACTGTGCTGACAAACAGAATCGTAAAAGCGACCACATCACTGATCGAAGGCGTATCGATCCAGCGCGCCAGCCAGCCGCCCAGTCGCTCGAAGAACAGTATTGCCACCCACAGCGCGACGATCCAGCTGGCCAGTGATAACGCTTCTCTGACAAATCCCCGCCACAGGCTGAGCAGTGCGGAAATCGTAATGATCGCCAGCAGGAAATAATCTACCCAGATCACCGAAAAAACTCGTGTCGTCCTGCGGCATCCGTCCTGGCGGGGGGGTTCATCCGCCTATTTTACTCGAAGCATTGCGCGGATGGCGACCGGAAATTGGGCCCGCCCGAAAAGACCGACGCGCACCAGGCGAAACCCGGCCAATGCATGGCAACGCCGGCAGCGTGCCGGAATCGCGCACCGGCGCGCGGCTGACGCTGCGCGGCCAGCCATCTCCGAGTCAATCTCAGGGATAGGACAGCACGCGTCCGCTAAGCTTGAATTTATCGGCCAGCTGCTTGCGCTTCTGCTCTGCCGCGTCACGCTCCAGAAACGGCCCGACGCGGACCCGGTAATGGGTCTTGCCCGCCACCCGGACTTTCTCGACCTGGGTGGTGAATCCCCCCTGGCGCAACTTGTCGCGCAACCCGAGGGCGTTTGATTCATTGGAGAAGCTGCCTACCTGCACCACCCAGCTGCCCAGCGGCCCCGCGGCGGGTTCAGCGGCAGGCTCCTGCGGGGCGGGCGGTTGCTCGGGCGCCGCAGGTTCTGCAGCGGGCGACGTTTGCGCACCGGATTCCGCGGCGGCCGGACCGGCCTGTAGCCCGGGATCAGGTTCAGACGCGGCTTCAGGTTCGGGCTCGGGTTCCGGCAGCGGTTCCGGTTCGGGTACCGGTTCGGAGTCGGGCGCAGCATCGGCGGCCAGCACCGATGTGTCCGGGCTTACCGGCAGGGTGTCCATGGTCGGGAACGCATCCAGAGGCCGGCTGGGTGCCGGATCCACCAGTTCCGGCAATTCATCGAGCTCCGGCACCAGTGTGTCGTCCGGGCCTTCCAGCAGCATGGGGATGAAAATCACGCCCAGGGCCACCAGCACCACGGCCCCAACCAGTCGCTGTTTCAAAACAAAGTCCATATCATCTCGTTAATCAAAGTTGGGCTGCAGGCGAGCCCATTCCGCCACCGTGTGAAAGGAACCGCATACCACAACCCGGTCCCCCGTCCCGACGCCGCGCTGGACGGCGGCCAGAGCGTCCGCGACCGTCGTCCAGCAGCTAACCGCCTTTGCAGTTCCGATAACTGCTGCAACACGCGCCGCGAGTTCCTGCGGTGGGCTGGCGCGCGGAGTGTGCAGGCCGACCGTATACCAGCAGTCCACCAGCGGCTGCAGCACCCGGACGAATGCCTCCACATCCTTGTCGCGCATCATGCCCAGTACCGCATGGGTCCTGCCTGCCAACGGCATGCGCCTCAGTGTATCCGCCAGCGCTTCGGCGGCCTGCGCATTATGAGACACATCCAGCACCTGTTCCACTCTACCCGCGACGGTGTCGATGCGCCCGGGCAAGCGCGTCCAGCGCAGTCCGGCCTCGATCGCTTTGCGTGTCACCGGCAGCCGGTCCCTCAGCAGCTCCAGCACCATCAGCACACTCGCAGCGTTGGCCAGCTGATGTGCGCCTGCCAGCGAGGGCAGCGGCAGATCGCGCAGGCGACTGCGCTGCCCCTGCCAGTGCCAGCCGCGCCCGGTCTGGTGCAAGGTGAAGTCACGCCCCAGGACGCGCAGTCCGGCACCGATGCGCGCGGCTTCTTCCGGCACGCTCAACGGCGGCTCCGGATCTCCACAGACCGCAGGTCTCGCCGGGCGGAAGATGCCGGACTTTTCCCTGCCGATCGATTCCCGATCGCACCCCAGCCAGTCGGTGTGGTCGACCCCGATGCTGGACAACAGGGCAACGTCCGCGTCGACAATGTTCACCGCGTCCAGGCGACCCCCGAGACCGACTTCCAGTATCGCCACATCGAGCGGTTCGGCGCACATGATGTCGAGCGCCGCGAGAGTGCCGAACTCGAAATAGGTCAGCGTTGCGTCGTCCCGCGCGCGGTCAACACGCGCGAAGGCGTCGACCAGCAACCGATCGGAAACCGCCTGCCCCTGCAGGCGCACTCTTTCGTTGTAACGCAGCAGATGCGGAGAGGTATAGCAGCCGACCCGGTAGCCGGCCCGCAGCAGGATAGCCTCCAGCAATGCGACGCAGGACCCCTTGCCGTTGGTTCCTGCCACGCTGATCACGACCGGGGCAGGCGCGCGACACCCGAGACGATCGGCTACCCGGGCTGCGCGCTCCAGGCCGAGATCGATGCTGGAGGGATGCAGGGTCTCCTGCCACTGCAGCCAGTCATCCAGGGATTCGAAGCGTGGCGGATCTTCGGACATGCACTATGCGGTGATCGACGGGCAGCGCCGGGCGGCATGACAGAAAGCGCGCGTGTACAACGGTCGCTGTCCGGGGCTACTGTTACCGCCTGGGTAGGCGTTACTCCCGCCCGCTTGTGACCGATTCAAGCGAGGGGTGCGTGGTGGGTCAGCATCGCCAGCAGGGTAGCGATACGCTCGCGCATTTCGCGGCGATCCACGATCATATCGATGGCACCGTGATCGAGCAGGAACTCGCTGCGCTGGAACCCTTCCGGCAGCGTTTCGCGAACCGTCTGTTCGATGACACGCGGGCCGGCGAAACCGATCAGCGCCTTCGGTTCCGCGATATTGATATCACCCAGCATGGCGAGACTGGCCGAAACGCCGCCCATGGTGGGATCGGTCATCACCGAGAAGAACGGAATACCGGCACCGGACAGGCGTGCCAATGCGGCGCTGGTCTTGGACATCTGCATCAGCGAGAACAGGGATTCCTGCATACGCGCGCCCCCGCTGGCCGAAAAGCAGACCAGCGGGACGTTGTGCTCGATGCTGGCGTTGACGGCACGCACGAAGCGTTCACCGACCACCGCGCCCATCGACCCGCCCATAAAAGCGAACTCGAATGCGGCCGCAACCAGGGGAATGCCGTCGACCTGGCCACGTATCACCACCAGCGCATCGGTCTCCGAGGTGGCTTTTTGTGCCTGCTTCAGCCGGTCGCTGTATTTCCTGCTGTCCTTGAATTTGAGCGGATCGGTCGGCTGCACCTCGGCGCCGATCTCTTCGCGCGGCTCGCTGTCGAGAAACAGGTCCAACCGGCGCCGCGCACTGATACGCATGTGATGATCGCACTTCGGGCACACGTCCTGATTGCGTTCCACTTCGGTACGGTAAAGCACCGCGTCACAGGCGGGGCACTTGGTCCACAAACCCTCCGGAACGGTACGCCTGGGCTTTCCCTCGGTCCTGATGCGCGATGGCATCAGCTTTTCAAACCAGCTCATGATCTGCTTCCTGAATCGATACTAATCCCGCCCGGTCAGGGCATTGCAGCGACCGCAACGCCATCCATGGCGCGGCGCATTTCGGCAATGATCGCCGGCGCCTGGCCGGCAATATCCTCGGGCCGGTCGGCCAGCGCTGCAATGCGTTTGACCAGCGCGCTGCCCACCACGACGGCATCGGCAAACTCGGCGACCTGCGCCGCGGACTCGGCATCGCTGATACCGAAACCAACCCCCACCGGCAGGTTCGTGTTGGCGCGGATCTGGGCAAGCTTCTGCTGCACCGATGTTATGTCCAGCCGGTTGGCTCCGGTCACCCCCTTGAAGGAGACATAGTAGAGAAATCCGCTGCCGCATTCAGCCATGCGCCGCAGACGGCCGTCGTCGCTGGTGGGAGCGGCAAGAAAAATGGGATCCAGCTGGCTCGCCTTGAGGCTCTCGACCAGCTCGTGAGCCTCTTCCGGCGGCAGATCGACCGTCAGTACGCCATCCACCCCGGCATCATGCGCGGCACTGGCAAACTTCGCGTACCCCATGACCTCGATGGGGTTGAGATACCCCATCAACACGACCGGTGTCTGATCGTCCGTTTCCCTGAAGCGGCGCACCATACCCAGCACCTGCGTCAGACTGACATGATGCTTGAGCGCGCGTTCGCAGGCCGCCTGAATCACCGGCCCATCGGCCATGGGATCCGAAAAAGGCACGCCGAGCTCGAGCAGGTCCGCGCCGGCCTCGACCAGCGCGTGCATCAGCGGAACGGTCACGTCCGGCTGCGGATCGCCCGCCGTGATATAGGGGATGAGGGCCTTGCGGCCCTGCTCGCGCAGGGTGCCGAAGCGCGCGGCAATGCGGCTCATACCTCGATTCCTTCCAGAGCCGCCACCGTGTGAATGTCCTTGTCACCGCGACCGGACAGGTTGATCACCACGATCTGGTCCTTGTCCATGGTCGGCGCCAGCTGCGCGACGTACGCCAGCGCGTGGCTCGATTCCAGCGCGGGCATGATGCCCTCGGTGCGGGTGAGCTCATGAAATGCGTCCAGCGCCTGTTTGTCGGTCACCGCAACATAGCGGGCCCGACCGGAATCCTTCAGCCAGGCGTGCTCCGGCCCGACGCCCGGATAGTCGAGTCCCGCCGATACCGAATGCGTTTCGACGATCTGCCCGTCGGCGTCTTCCATCAGGTAGGTGCGATTACCGTGCAGCACGCCGGGACTACCGGCGCACAGAGGCGCGGCGTGCCTGCCAGTCTGGACACCCTCACCGCCGCCTTCGACACCGTACATCGCAACGCCGCTGTCCTCCAGGAACGGATAGAACAACCCGATGGCGTTGGAACCACCACCGACGCACGCAACCAGCGCGTCCGGTAACCGTCCGGCCTGTTCCAGAATCTGGGCTCGCGCCTCACGACCTATCACGGCCTGGAAGTCCCGCACCATCGCCGGGTAGGGATGCGGGCCCGCCACCGTACCGATGATGTAAAACGTGTCATCGACATTGGTAACCCAGTCGCGCATGGCTTCGTTCAACGCGTCCTTGAGTGTTTTCGACCCCGATTCGACCGCCACCACCTGAGCGCCGAGCAGGCGCATGCGATACACGTTGATGGCCTGGCGCTGGATATCTTCGGCACCCATGTAGACCACGCACTCCATGCCGAACCGCGCAGCCACCGTGGCGGTCGCCACGCCGTGCTGACCGGCACCGGTCTCTGCAATCACCCGCCGCTTGCCCATACGCCTGGCCAGCAGGGCCTGCCCCACAGTGTTGTTTATCTTGTGCGCACCGGTGTGATTCAGGTCTTCGCGCTTGAGGTAGATCTGCGCACCGCCGAGTTTGCGGCTCCAGCGTTCCGCGTGATACAGCGGTGACGGGCGTCCGACAAAGCGCGCCAGATCGGCATCCAGTTCCGCCTGGAAAGCGGGGTCCTTGAGGTACTGTTGATACGCAAGGCGCAGTTCTTCCAGCGGCCCCATCAGAGTTTCGGCCACAAACCGGCCACCATACGGTCCAAAATGACCATTGGCATCGGGCAGATCTTTCCACGCCACCGCTTCAGCCACGTGCTTCGCTTGCATCACCACGTTCAACACCTCGTATGAATGCTTCAATCTTGTCCGCAGACTTGATTCCCTTCGCTGTTTCAACCCCGCTGCTCACATCCACTGCGTAGGGGCGGGTCAGCGCCACGGCCCGCGCCACGTTCTCCGCGTTCAGACCACCGGCCAGTATCACCGGTTTTTCGGTCCATCGCGGCATTGCGTTCCAATCGAATGCGACACCACCACCACCATAGGTGAGTGGCTGGTACGCGTCGAGCAGGAACCCGGCGGCCACGGGGTGAGCCCGCATGGCCTGCAGGGGATCGACGCCGGCCTGCATGGCGATGGCCTTGATGTAGGGCCGGCCAAACCCCTCGCAATCCCGGGCAGATTCGGCACCATGGAACTGCAACAGCTCGACAGGCAAGGCCTCCAGCACCGCTGACACCCGCTCGCGGCCGGCATTCACAAACAGGCCAACGACGGTGACAAACGGCGGCAACGCAGCGCAGATCACCTGCGCCTGGAGAATATCCACGCAGCGCGGGCTTTGCTCGTAGAAAACCAGCCCGATGGCGTCGGCCCCGGCCCGTGCTGCCGCTTGCCCGTCCTCCGGTCGTGTAATTCCGCATATTTTGACACGGGTTCGCATGAGGATCAGCAGAAAATCGGGTTAGGGTACGTAGCCTAGCAGAAACACGGCAATTTCGGGGATTTTAAGCGCTGATCCAGGGGTTATCCGAACTGAGGCAGGGCACCGAGCGGGCCGACGCCGTACTCGTGGGGGTAACGCACTCCGACCAGGTACAGCCCGGCCGCCGGCGCGGTGACTCCGCCCTGGGTGCGATCACGGCGCTCCAGCACTTCGCCGACCCAGTCCGGCTCGCGTTCTCCCCGTCCGACCGCCATCAGCACACCGGCGATGTTGCGCACCATGTGATGCAGGAAGGCGTTAGCCTCAACGTCCAGGTACAGATAGTCGCCGCTGCGGGTTACATCCAGGCGGTGCACCGTTTTCACCGGGCTTTTCGCCTGGCACGCCACAGCGCGAAATGACGAAAAGTCGTGCTCTCCAAGCAGGTGCGCCGCTGCCGCGCTGACGCGCCGCGCGTCCAGCGGCCGGCGCGTCCAGGTCACCCGCTGCCGCAGCAACGCGCTCGCCACCGGCCGGTTCAGGATTACGTAACGGTAGCGGCGCGCCTGGGCCGAAAAGCGGGCGTGAAATGCCTCGGCAACCGGAGTGATCGACAACAGCCGTACATCCTCAGGCAGATTGGAGTTGGTGCCAAGCAGCCAGGAGCGTTCGCTGCGCTCCGCGTGGCTGTCAAAATGAATCACCTGCCAGGTCGCATGCACGCCGGCATCGGTGCGACCGGCGCAGGCTGTCTGCACAGGGTGATCGGCCACTTTGGACAGCGCTGCCTCGATATCAGCCTGCACCGACCGGGCGTGATCCTGGCGCTGCCATCCCGAGAATCCGCTACCATCGTACTCCACTGGACAGGCAAAGCGCATCGATCGCAGTTCTTACTTGTTGTTGATATAGAGGTTGTCATCAAAACTGCTGACCCAGCCCGGTCTGAGCGCCACCAGGGCAGTCATGATCATCCCGTTCACGAATGCCTCGGAGAAGAAGATCAGCGGAAAAAAAGGATAGTACTGGTAGCTCAACCATTCGCTGCTTCCGCCATCGACCATCAGCATCAGCAGCGCCCCGAGCAGGCCCACCGCCAGGGTGGACAACCCGGCCGCCAGGAACCCGTTGATGTAGACGTACACGAAGAAATTATGCGGTAACCGGCGTTGCGCCAGGCGCAACAAGCCCTGGGTGACGAGGATTGGCACACAACCCACGACCAGAACATTGAGACCGAGGCCCAGCCACCCACCACCCTGGTTGATCAGCGAACCTGCGCAGACCATGAGCACCGCAAACACCGCATAGGCCCAGCCGAACATGAGGGTAATCGCCGTGACGCCCAGCAGGTGAAAATTCAGCGCCGGCAGCACCCCGACCCGGGTATTCCAGAGCAGCAACAGCACCACGCAGGCCGCTAGGTACACGTGCATGAACTCGTTGCTGCGCAATCGGCCAAGCGGGAGACGCACCAGCGCCGCCGCGAGCACGACGACCAGCAAAGCATTTGCCGGCCAGAGTATCCCGGCGGGAAACAACGATGCGGGGAAATCCACGTGCCAACCTGCCCCATTATCCGGGCAACCACGCCCTGCGCCGATTATAACCGCTTTGAACGCCGCCCGATGCAGGCGCCAGAAACGAAAATCCCCGCGAATGCGGGGATTTCGATAGTGCGCAAACGGCTTAACAGAGGCCCGAGGTCAGGCTATCTTCTGCAGGATCTCCTGAGCTTCGTGCTTCTGATCATCGCTGCCCTCTTCGATGACCTCATCCAGAATGCTGCGAGCACCGTCCGGATCGCCCATATCGAGATAAGCGCGCGCCAGATCCAGCTTGGTGGAAACCTCATCGAGATCCGTCAGCTCGCCGTCGCCCGCGGGTTCCAGCTCCTCGTCGCCGCCCAGATCCAGACCTTCCAGGTCGAATTCCAGCGCGCTGTCCGCTTCCAGATCAACAGTCTCGGGCTCCATGCTTTCCATTTCCGGGATGGCCGCCCGCGCAGACTCCGGCTGTTCGGCAACCGGCTCCGGCGGCGTGAACTCGACGCTGTCGGGTTTGGACTCATCGGCGAGTTCGCCTGAGTCGAAGGCGAGCTCGGTGTCGAAATCCAGCGCCTCGTCCAGGTCAGGCGCCGCTTCGGCGGCTCCCCGCATCTCCTGCTCTTCGCTGGCAGGCGTATCCATCGCCACATCATTGAAAGCCTGCTGTTCCAGATCCGGCATCTCGGGGACCGCACTCCCGCCCGGCTGGTAGAGCGGATTTTCCGGGCTGAGCTCCCGTCCCATCTCGGAAATCTTTTCCCACACCGGATCGTCACTGTCCTCCAGGCGCCCGAGCATCTCCTGTGCATGCTCATCGAACGCAGCGGAATTCCTGGCGGCCAGATAGACCTCCAGCAGCTTCAGGTGCAGATCCTGCTGCTCGGGTTTACCCTGCAACGCGTCCTTGATCAGGTCTTCAGCCTGCTGAAAACGGCCATAGGCCAGATAGACATCCGCTTCGGCCAGGGGATCGGCTTCACCGTCGTGCTTCATCGAGCCCATATCGCTGACCGCAAATTCTGACAGCAGGGATGAAGCCGTAGTGGTGGAATGTGTAGACTCCGGTTCGGTCCGGATAATCTCACTGTCCGAGCCGGCTGAAGATTTCTCGCGGGCAGCCTGGAGAATACTCTCCTGAAACTCGCTTTCTGACCCGCTCTTCCTGCGCAAGCCGAGGAAACCCAGGATAACCAGCAGCGCGGCGCCAGCACCCAGCCATAGCGGGTTAGCCAGCAGCTTGTCCACGAAACCTGGTGCCGTGAAGGTGTCCGGTACCGCGGGTTGCGCTGCAACCGAAGGAGCGGGAACCGGCGCAGGCTCGGCGGCACTCGGCTCGTCGACACTGGCCTCGTCGCCACTCAGCGTCTCGACACCCGGTGCCGGCGCGACGTCCATGGACATTTCTCCAGCCGTGTCCTCGGCGGGCAGTCCGTCAGCGGCCAGGACACCCTCGTCCGCGATTTCGCCCTCGGGCGATACTTCCTCGACCGGGCCATCAATGACCGCCCCGGTAACATCAGCATCCGCGACCGCCTCGGAGCCCGCGGGCTCTTCGACCACTTCAAGTTCGGCGACCGTCTGGTCCGCGACCGTTTCCGGAGTGCCAAGCTGGTCGGCGGCTTCCATACCGGCGACCGTCGGGTCCGCCTCACCGGCACCAAGTTCGGGCATGTCCTCACCCACCTGGGCCTGCAGTCGTGCCAGCTCGTCATCCTTGAGCTGAATCAGGCGCTGCATGTTCTGGATCTGCTCTTCCAGCACTGACAGCCGGGTGGACATCTCCTCGCCCTGACGGCGCTGCACTTCCAGCGCCTCGTTGGCAATCATGAGATCGTGCTGCAATGCCTCGAGCCCCGCGCCACCCTCGGCGCTGCCGCCCTGCGCACCGTCTTCCGGCAGTTCGGGCGCCACCAGTTGGAGACTCGATTCAACCGCCCCCTGCGCCTGCGGCGCTGCCGCCTGAGCCGAATCCACGGACTCTGCCGCCGCGACCTGCTGCTTGGCCTGGCGCCACTCTGCATACTGCCTGCGCGCTTCGCGCGCGGCTTCCGCCTGGCTGAGGCGCGTCAGCTCCTCCCGGTCGGGCACGCGAAGAATATAACCAGCTTTTAACTCATTGATATTATTATTGTAAAACGCATCAGGATTGGTGCGCAGCAGGCCCAGCATGGTTTGCTCGATGCTCACGTCGGCATCCGGGCGCAGCTGCTGCGCAACCTGCCACAGGGTATCGTTGCGCTGGGTCAGATACTCACCAGGAACCGTTGCAACCGGAGGTAACTGGGCCGTGTGGGTAACTCGACCCGCCGGTGCAAGGGGCGCGCTGCGTGGTGCCGAACGCGCGGATGGGACCTGGGTCGCGGGGGCCGGAGCAGGCATGGTGACCGGTGGGTCAACCAGGACGGTGTATTCGCGCAACAACCGACCCTTGCTCCAGGATAGTTCCAGCAGGAAATCCAGGAACGGTTCGCGCACCACGTCGCGACTGGTGATCTTTACCACCGCTCGCCCGTCAGCTTTGGTCTTTACGTCGAACTGCAGCTTGTTAAGAAACAGGGTACGTTCGATGCCGGCGCTGGCGAATGCCTGGGCTGATCCGACCTCAACCTTGAGTTCCTGGAGCTCTTCCGGCGTCGCGGAGAGCAATTCGACTTCTGCATCAAGTGGCTGATTCAAAGCCGATTTGAGTTCAATTTCTCCGAGTCCCAGAGCAACCACGTCTGCCGCGGTCAGCGCACTCAGCATTGCCATTGCCAAGGCTGATTTCCTGAACATAAAGCTCCCCTTTTATCCCTTGTTCGCACCCATGCAACAAATCCGGCGCATTACCCGTGCCGAATTTTCCACCCAACCGGAAGCCCTGAAACCCATCCCTCGAGGCAGTCGCTAGAGGTAGTTTTTTACCAGTATTTCAGCAATCTGAATACTGTTCAGGGCTGCTCCTTTGCGCACATTATCGGCGACCACCCATAAATCTAAACCTCTCGGGTGAGAGATATCTTCACGAATGCGACCCACGTACACCGGATCGTTATTCGCACCCTCCGTGACCGCTGTCGGATAACCGCCGTCCTTGTGTTCATCCAGCACCACCACACCGGGCGCCTTGGCCAGCAGGTCCCGACACTCGGCTGCTGTCATCTTGTCGCGGGTTTCGATGTGCACCGCCTCCGAATGCCCGAAAAACACCGGCACGCGAACCGCGGTCGGGTTCACCTGGATGGCATCGTTACCCATGATCTTGCGCGTCTCCCACACCATTTTCATTTCTTCCTTGGTGTACCCGTTGTCCTGAAAAACATCAATGTGTGGCAGCACGTTGAACGCAATCTGCTTCGGGTAGACTCTTTTCTCAATCGGTTTCGCATTCAATAAATTGGCAGTCTGCTGCGCCAGTTCCTCGATGGCTTCCTTACCGGTTCCGGATACCGCCTGGTAGGTGCAGACATTGATGCGTTCGATACCCACGGCATCATAGATGGGTTTCAGTGCCACCAGCATCTGTATCGTCGAGCAGTTCGGGTTGGCGATGATTCCACGGCTCTTGTAGTCGGCGATTCTGTCCGGATTAACCTCAGGTACCACCAGAGGAATATCCGCATCGTAACGGAATTGCGAGGTATTATCGATCACCACGCAGCCGGCCTGCGCCGCCTTGGGCGCATAGATCCCGGATACCGACGCTCCGGCCGAGAACAGGCCGACCGGGGTCCTGGAAAAATCGAATTCGGCCAGGTTCTGTACCGTCAGCTGCCTGCCCTTGAAAGTCACCCTGCTTCCAGCCGAACGCTCACTGGCGAGCGGATAGACCTGGCCAACCGGAAAATCGCGCTGCGCCAGGATGTCCAGCATCACTTCGCCGACAGCCCCGGTAGCGCCCACTACGGCGACATCAAACGTGCGACTCATGGGTACTCCTGAATAGATAAAAGTCCTTCAAGCAAAAAGGATCGATAAACCCGACCGCGGATCGAAGCGTATCACCAGGACCGCCCACACAGCAGTAATATTTCCGGAACCTCTGCGCGACCCAATGGGCATAGACGAAGCGCGGCAATTCCATCACCCGGAGTCACCGGCCGAGCGATTGCTTTGTCGCCGCAGGCTATCCTTGAGGACACCTTGTTCCTCGCAGTGACGGATCAATTAGAACTTCCTTAATTACTGTTTTTTCCTTCGTGTCCCCTGAGCAATACTCAGCCCAACGCGGCCACCACCGCATCCCCCATTTCGGCGGTACCGACACTCGCCTGGCCCGACGCCGCAATATCGGCCGTGCGCAGCCCCTGGTCCAGGACTGCTCCTACCGCGGCTTCGATACGATCCGCCTGTTCGGCCACGCCGAGACTGTACCGCAACATCATGGCAACCGACAAAATGGTTGCCAGCGGATTGGCCACCCCGCGTCCGGCGATGTCAGGAGCCGAACCGTGAATGGGTTCATACATGCCTTTGCCCGCCGCGTCCAGGGATGCCGACGGCAACATGCCGATGGATCCCGTCAGCATGGCGGCGGCATCCGACAGAATGTCACCGAACATATTGGTAGTAACCATGACGTCGAACTGTTTCGGCGCCCGCACCAGCTGCATTGCAGCGTTGTCCACATACATATGGCTCAGTTCCACATCCGGATAGTCCTTGCCGATGCGGATCATGACCTGGCGCCACAGCTCGGTGACCTCCAGCACGTTGGCCTTGTCCACGGAACATACCCTTTTGTTGCGCTTGCGCGCAATTTCGAATGCCGAACGACCGATGCGTTCGATTTCCGACTCACGGTAAACGAGGGTATTGAAGCCCTCCTTTTCGCCATTCTCGAGGGTGCGTATACCGCGCGGCTGGCCGAAATAGATCCCCCCGGTCAGCTCGCGCACGATCATGATATCCAGACCCGACACCACGTCCGGTTTCAGCGTGGAAGCGTCCGCCAGCTGGGGATACAGAATAGCCGGTCGCAGATTGGAAAACAGGTTCAACCCGGCGCGTAAACCCAGCAGGCCCTGCTCCGGACGTAACGGGCGGTCCAGGGACTCATACTGCGGGCCGCCTACGGCCCCGAGCAGGATGGCATCGGCAGCACGCGCCTGTTCGAGGGTCTTGGCCGGCAGCGGATGCCCGTCGGCATCATAGGCCGCGCCGCCCACCAGACCCTGTTCGAGTTCCACGTCCAGGCCGTCGGCCATCAGCCTGTTCAGCACTTTGACCGCCTCGGCGACAATCTCGGGCCCGATGCCGTCGCCGGGCAAGACCAATATCTTCTTTGTCATATGACTTAACCTGAATTAAAGCTAACCGCGAAGCACGCGAAGGTTACAATATAAGGGAACCTTTGATTAATCCGTCATTCCGGCGCATGCCGGAATCCATATGGTCAAATTCACTGGATCCCGGCATGCGCCGGGATGACAGGAAGCGAATTAATCAGGAGTTCCTATGATTGTAGTTCGCGTCCCTCGCGTCCTTCGCGGTTAATATAACGACGTAAACGTCACTCAGCGGTTGATACCATTACATGAACAGCCAGGGCGCTTGCTGCTTGCGCCGGGCCTCATAGGCCCTGATGTCGTCGGCGTGCTGCAGGGTCAGGCCGATATCGTCCAGCCCGTTCAGCAGGCAATATTTACGGAATTCATCCACCTCGAAGCGTAGCACCTCGCCATTCGGTTTGGTGATAGTCTGCTGCTCCAGGTTCACGCGCAAACGATAGCCTTCGTTGGCCGCGAACAGGGATATGGCCATCTCGGCAATCGAAAGCGGTGAATACTGCCCCTGTTTCATCAGCTCCGTTACCCGTTGGCCGCGCTCCA
>CBDTYI010000008.1:0-25426 GCA_965364565.1 uncultured Gammaproteobacteria bacterium
TCAATCAATGTGGTTTCTGTGTCATCAGCGGCGATGTGGGGGTCGGTAAGACCACGCTGCTGCGCGAACTGCTGCGACGTCTGGATCACCGCTTGAGGGTGGGCCTGGTCAGCAATACCCACGCCTCCTTCGGTGAGTTGATGCAGTGGATCGCGGCTGCATTCGGCCTGCAGGCCGGCGGCGCTGGCAGGCTCGAGCTGCAGCAGCGTTTTGTCGACTTCGTGATCCAGCGCTACGCACACAATCAACGCACGCTGCTGATTATCGACGAAGCGCAGAACCTCTCGGTTGCCGCCCTGGAAGAGCTGCGCATGCTGTCGAACCTGAATTCCGACAAGCATCTGGTTCTGCAGGTCATGCTGGTAGGTCAGCCCCGGCTGCGCGACACAATTCGCAGGCCCGAACTGGCGCAGTTTGCGCAACGCGTCGCAGTCGACTACCACTTGAACGCGCTGGGTGCGGGCGAAACCCGCCAGTACATTGCGCACCGATTGGCGCACGCGGGCGGTGCGGCCAGCCTGTTCGAGCCCGACGCCTGCCTGCTGATCCAGGACGCCAGCGGAGGTATTCCACGCCTGATCAACCGCATCTGCGATTTGAGCCTGGTCTACGCATACGCGCAGCAGAAGCTGGTTGTCGGTCCCGAAATCGTTGCTGCTGTACTGCGGGACCAGGAACTGGGCGGGCTGTTCGAGTCGGTGCGGCAGGCTTTGCCGACCACAGGTGACTGCGGGCTTGCCCCGACGGAACAGGCGGCGCCACGCGCAGACATCGCTTCTGAGGTGCAGGTTGCCGGCGATACTTCGCGCCCGATCTCCGCAGGGCTGCCCGAGCGACCGGCGGCGGTCAACCGGGTCCGCAGCGCCGTTGCGGCTCCGCCAGGGAAGGATTCGAGCAGGGCCAGCGCCGCCCAGACCGGTGCCGGCGATCGGGCCGGGCTTGCCGCTGCTTTGACGGGTTCGCTGCATCAGTGCGCCTCGGCCGCCGCCGCTCCGCACACCGTATCCGAGCTGTACCGGGTGGTGGTGGATGCGGAGGGCAGACGCGCCCGACCCCGCGGCCGCGGCAGAACCCTCGCCGTGTCGCTGGCTGTGGTGCTCATTGCGGCGGTGGCGGGCTGGCTGAGCCGCGACCGGCTACCGGAGTTGGCCTCCGCGCTGGTGAATAACCACCCGGATGTGGCCGAAGTCGTTCGGGAGGCAACGGCTGTACTCAGGTCGCGGTCGCTTGCTGAAGGTGAGCCGACAATGCCGCTGGCCGGCCGATTGACGACCCCTGACGCAGAGCCGCGGTCTGCGGCTTCGGTTTCGTCGCCTTACGACGATCCGATAGTGGTGCCGATCGCGGTCTCAGGACCACAGGCGGTAGCGAGCGCGGCACGGCAGCCCGAACTCGCCGGGGGCGAAACTCCGCGTGAAGATGCCGAGGTGCAGCGCGCGATGCAGCGAATCGAGGAGCTCAGGCGGCAAGCGGAACGGCTGGCGCGTGAACGGCGTGCCACAGCAGAGCAGCTCGCTGCCGAGCGCAGGGCCCGAGAGCGACTGGAACACAGCGCGCGCGCGGAGCGTGAGCGAATTCGGGCCGCGGAGCGCGCCGTCGAGGCGCGGCATGAATGGCTCGCAGAGGAGCTGCAGCGGCCCTTGCCGGACGACACGGCGCAACCGAACGCGAATGACAACGCGCCTTTACCGGCCGTGCAGGCACCGCCGGCGCAGACACCAAAGCTTGCCGGGTCGGCGCAAGGCGACCCGGCAACACCCCCGAACCCCGATGGCCCTTTACCCGGGCGACCCGCCGCTGCGGCCGCCCCGCGGCAGGGCGACCGGTTTGTCCCCAATCCCTGCAACGGACCCACCGCTAAGTTCATGACAACCTGTTTTTAGGCAGATATCCGAGCACCAGCTCGAAAAGGTATCTTTCTGGTTAGTAAAGAAAATCCAAAAACGAACGCTAGAGTAGCGAGAACCACCGCTGGGTGATGCTAGGTATCTGCGCAGGGTTTGCCCGGGCCGCTCGATACCTGTCTCCCAAAACTGAAACCTGATGTAGTGGACGAATCGATAGTGGATACTGCAAAGCATACCGATCAAGAGCTTGTCGACGACAACCCGACCCAAGCGGACGATGACGACCAGGGGCTGACCGAGGAAACGCCAAACAAGGGCGACAAGGGAGCGCTCTGGCTGCTGGCTGGCGTGGTGGCGCTGGCGGGGGGAACCCTGTGGATGATCAGGGACGTGTGGACAGCGAAACCCGTGGCGACGGAGTCGGCGCAGATCGAATCTGTCGCCAGTCCCTCCGCTGCTGCGTCGGCGTCAGGTGCGCTGCCCTCGGCAGCAGCGCAGCTTGCCGACGATGCCAGGGAGGCGCGTGACGCGGCATTGCCGGGTGAGGACAGCGACATCGAACAGCGGCGGCACCAGAAGGCCGCGCGTCTGACCGAGTTGAAGCTCGAAGCGGAACGTATGGAACGCGAGCGGCTGGCGGCAGAGAAGGAGCTGGAAATGGAACGGGCAGCGCGCGAAGCGCTGGAACAGGAGCGCCGTGCGGCTGAGCAGCGACTGGCCCGGGAACGCGCAGTGCGTGAGGCTCTGGAACAGGAGCGCCGTGCGGCTGAGCAGAAACTGGCCCAGGAGCGCCGTCAGGCGGAGCAGCGACTGGCCCGGGAGCGGGCGGCGCGTGCCGAGCTGGAGCGCAAGGCTAATCTAGAGAAACAACGCCTGGTGAAGGCAAAACAAGCCGCCGAGCAGGCGGCGCTGGACCGCGCGCGTGCCGAAGCAGAACTTGCGGAAGCGAACGCCCGAGCCGCAGCGACCAGCGAAGCGCAAGCGGCCGAGGTGGCTGCGCGTGCGACGCCGGACCCGGTCGCTGTGCAAGCCACTTCGGATGGCGTTGCGAGTCCGCAGCAGGGCGCTACCGACAGTTCGTTTTCCTCCAACCCGTGCGACGGCCCGTCGGCGAGATTCCTGTCGACCTGCCGCTGATCCGGTCCTCCCTCCGGCAACAAGAGGAACCCGCGGGTTCCTCTTTTTTTTGCGTCGCACAATGCCCGCACCGGAAATTTGTGCTGGCCCGCATTTCCCACCGCGGATGCGGGCGCCGGGGGTTGGTTCATCGTTTCCGGGTCGCTCATGATGCGTCGCTTTACCGGTGGTCCGACTCCCACCGCGACGTGCCGCACGCCATAACGTCCGTGACCGCATCCGCGCGTCCCGTTTCCGTCACGACTGTTGTCTCGAGAGTCGGCGGGTGCGCCAAAACAACCAGGGCCGGGACAGGCTTGCCCTCAGCGCATCCTGCGTCCAGATTACTCACAAGGCTCAGCATGGCTCCGGTACTGTTTGTCACCCCCGTCGCCCTGAGAAATGCGACTTGTACGACAGCGCTGACCCATCGGGGCAGCCCTGGTCTGGTGGTTCATGTCCAAGTCCCTGCTGCCGATGACGCCTGCCTTCTCGCGGCGCGCCGCGCTGAGCATGCATCAGGCGGGGTGACCCTGCGACGGTCAGTCCAGGGGAACGTTTGCGGCGCCTGCCGTGCGCTGCCAAAGGGCTCGCAACCATACCAGCTCAGGTCGGCTCCCTGCTCGCCCATGCAGCGTGCCATATTTTAACGAGCAAAAAAAAGAGGAGCCATTCCGGCTCCTCTTTCTGTTTCCGCGACCGCCAGTGCGGCTACGGAATTCGCAGGATTACCGTGGTGCCCTCGGTTACAGCCGCGGAATCGATGTAACCGACTTTCCCGGGGCTGCCGGTGACTTCCCGGATGACTGCCGCGTCACCGTCGTATTCACGCGGTGGCTGACCCTTGCCCGAAAACATCAGGCGTGACCAGTAGCGTGACAGTTGGGCTTCCGTCTTGCCCAGGACCTTTTCCGCGAACTCCTTGCGCAGGGGTGACCCTTTCTTCTGGTCGACCGGTGTCAGTCGGGTGCTGGCCTGAATGCTGGCTGGTTTATCCAGATACAGGCGTTCCAGCTGTTCCACGTTGACGGAATCGACCGATACGGAGGAATCAACAATCACGGCGATTTCGGCCAGGGCGTTTTTACTCAGGAGACCGAGCAAGGTGATTGCAACGAATGTCTGTGTGCTTCTCTTCATGGTCGGACCCCTTTAGAAAATTACGTCAACAGCAATGCTGTAGATGTTGACATCATCGGTGGGCTCCATGAGCAATCCGCGACTGTCACCCTCGGGTTCCACGCGCTGTGCCTCCAGCTTGAGCGCCGCAGCGGCGCCCAGTTCGTAGCGCAAACCCAGGGTGATGGAATCCTGCTCCAGCCCGGTGCCGAGGTCACTGCTGCTGTTGTCATCACGCAGCTGGGCGTAGGTGACGTGCGGCAGGAAGCGGTCGAAACGGTAACCAAGCGTGGCATACCAGCCTTTCTGATTGGGAAAAGCCAGATTCGCCAGCCCGTCGATCTCGCGCTGGAAATACTCTGTGTAGGCGATCACATTGTGCCAGTCCATGGTGGCACCCGCCGACCAGAAGGTGACGTCCTCACTGTTGCTCACGCCCAGGCTCGGGGCGGACACTTCGGTCTGCAGGTAGCCGCCGCGAATGGTGTAGAATTCGCCCGACAGTGCCACGTTGACACCGGCCATGTTGTCGGCTTCGAAGTCCCCGTATACAGCATTGCCCTGTTCGCTGGGCGGCAGGACCTCCTGTGGCAGCAGCGCTTCTTCGCCGCGCGAGACACCGAAGTAGGGCTGCACCAGCAGGTCCGTAGCGCCCAGGTTGGCGCGCACCAGGGCGTCGACACCGGTGATGGCATTGATCGGGTTGCTGTAATACACCTCTGCCGGCGGGCGAATCCACGGATAGGCGTAACCGACCTCGAAGTAATCGGAGATCAGGAAGGTCGGCAGCTTGATCTTGCCGCCGCGCAGGCTGGCCTGGTCGTTGAAGGCGTAGCTGACGAAGGCCCAGTCGAACTCGGCGTCGAAGCTCTGGTTCTTCCGGTTGTCACCCAGGATCTGGGCTGTGGCGGAAATCTTCGAGTTGATGTCCGCAGAGACCTGCAGGCCGACGCGGGTGTCTTCCTCAAAGCCGACGTCGTCGGTGATGTTGCCGTCCTGCGTATCGACTGAGGAGTCGCTTATGGTCGCACCGACGGTGAAAAATCCGTTGATATCGATGTTCTCGATCGCCAATACGGACCCGGCGTGTGGCAGAAGCAGCGTTGCTGCCACGGCCGCAGACAACCGTTTCTTCATGGTGGGTACCTCGGTTAAGTAAATTAGGGAACTCTGATGTCGGCGGTACGCGGATTTTCTTTAGCGGGAGAGGGGGTTAGCCGGGGAGGGGATAAGCGGGCGGTGAATCAGGACCGGGGTTCGCGCGGGTGGCGGATACACCAGGGGGGCTGCACCCATGCGCGGCGCGGGCTGCGCGGGCAAAAAAAAACGGGCCGGCGGCCCGTTTTCCATCTCAAACCGATAGCGGCCTATTTACCGGCCCAGTTTGAGTAGTTGTCCATGTTGCGCGCCTTGCCGTCTTCGTATCCGGCCTCGTAGGCCTCGTTGGAGCGCTGTTCCTCACGCGGCGGATTGAGCAGAAAACCGCTCTGCCAGCCCTGGATGTAGTCATCGTTAACCGATTCGTTTTCCATCTTGGTGGTAAAATCGTAATAGGTTTGATCCATTGTTGCGATCTCCTTAGAAAGGTTGCGAATCTTTACGACCAGTGCTTTGGCGTCTGATCAGGAATGTTACTGCCACGGCAAACGTGCCGCTGGTGCAGAACGGGCGCGGCGGTGCAATTCCGAAGCCGCCCGGTCCGTTCGCTGCAGCCGGCCCTGGTGTGCCGGCGTTCATCGAATGGCGCGGAAGTATACAGGTCTATCAGGATTTCGCTATATATCCATAGTGAGATAATACCTTTTAAAAATAGCGGAAATAGGCGACCGGAATAGACGTGCGCGGAGCAGGCCGGAGACTCGCTAAATCCTGAGTAAATTGGTAAGGAAAGCCGGGCAAAGTTATACTATGGGTTTTTTGGCAGGAGGCGTATATGCCGGATACAACAACTCAGGACGTGGAATTTGCCAGCGGGATGGCCGCCTTCGAAGCGCGGCACTTTTCGCGCGCCGCGCAGCTGCTGTCACCGTTTGCCGACCAGGGCAATCCGGAGGCTCAGCATCGTCTGGCCATCATGTATCAGAATGGTCTCGGCGTCGCCAAGCACGACGGACTGGCGTTGCGCTGGATGAAGGCGGCTGCCGAAAGCGGCTACGCAGTAGCCCAGCACGGCCTGGGATTCATGTACCTCGAAGGCGAATGCGTGGAGAAGAATCCGGAGCTGGCCGTGGAATGGTTCCGGAAAGCGGCCGACCAGGGACTGGTGGGTTCCATGACTACCCTGGCGATGATGTATGAGGAAGGCAAGGGTGTCGAGCAGGACCTCGAGAAAGCCAACGAACTCTACCGTGCCGCCGGTTTCGAGCGTTGATGGAGCTTTCGGCAGAAGACTCGCTGCGCCTCAACGTGCTGTTGGCGAATCCGCTGCAGGCCGTACGTATCGACGAATCGTCCATGACGGTCCACGCACTGTCGGATCAGGGCGAAGCGAGCGTCAAGCTCAACCCGCGGGGGCGGGACGATCAGTACCTGAAAAAGGTGCGCGAACTGCTTTCCAGCCAGGTGCTGGGTTCGCCGGGGGGTTATCCGGTGTTTCTCAGGCGCTGGACGCGCATGGGCCAGGCGCGCGACAACAGTCTGGAGCAATTGCTGCTGCTGGGCGAACCGGAGGCGGTGGTGGCCGTCGTGCACGCCAGCGGTCTGACCGACGAAATCGCGCGGCGTGCCTGGTGGGCCATGCCGGTGGCCGACAATGCACGCCGCATGCTGGAGAGGGCCTGCGTCGTCAACGGCGCGATGGGCCCGGTGCTGGCTGAGTACCTGGTCGAGTATCTGCCGTTCGAGACCGAACACAAGGCCATGGTCGAAACGGTGCGCCTGGTGTTACAGCCCGGACTGATCCCGGAGCAGCTGCGCGATAAGCTGTGGCGATCCGCCAAGCGCAAGAGTTCCTACTATGTCGGCTTCATGTACGCCAGTCCCGACCGGCTGCCGGAAGCGGGGCGGCCGCGCGCGGACTGGCAGCCGGTCTGCGCCGCGCTGGCCGGCCTGATCGAGGCGGGAAACCCGGTGGCCGCGCAGTTGTGCCGCTGTCTGGGTGAGCCGGGCCAGGTGTTTCTGCGCACGGCAGAGGCGGTGCTCAACAAGCCGGCCGACCAGGATGTGGTGGTCGAGTTCCTGAACGCCATCCAGGCGTATTTCTCTCCCGTCTGTCCGCACCGGGATGCCGATGCTGACACGAAGACCCTGGTCGACGATGCCACCGCCCTGCTCGATGCGCCACCCGTATGCGCGACCACCAGCGCAGTCCAGGCGGTGCTCGAGGTGTTGCCGGGGTACCGCGACGACCTGCGTGCCATGCTGGTTCTGTCCTGGGTCGCCGAGTCGCTGGTGAACCCGATTTTCGCTCGTACCGACGCCATCGGATCGGTCATGCGCAAGAAAATCGAACCCGTGACGTTGCCGATTCGGCAACAGCTGGCGCAGCTGCTGGGCAGCTAATGCCGGGTCTGCACACAGCCAAGGCCGTGCTCAGCGCCACGGTGGTAGTGCCAGACCTGATCTTCGAACGGCACTCGGGGTTTTGTCCCCACCGCATCGCCGCACAGCTGGCCGCACAAGTCGATGCCTATGCGCGCGACGAAGCGCTGGGCTATTACCCGGCGCTCGAGTATTTTCGGGACCGTGACGCCGTCGATGCACAGCTGATAGCGGCGCTGGATCAGCTGATCTGGCTTGCTACCAGCCTGGTGCGCGAGGAGCTGAGGACGCGCTTGCGGCCGCTGTTCGCGAGCGTTCAGATTCAGTCGATGCAGGCTGTCGCCTACAGCATGCCGCAGGTGCGGCCGGGACAGCCGGATGCCGCCGCGCGGCTGGCGGAACACCTGACAGCGAAGCGGGCCCGGTTCGACCTGTTGCTGGCACTGCTGCGCAAGGGTGGGGTTACGGGGGGGCTGGAGAGTTACGTTAAACGGGCCAGCTACCGGCACTTGAGTCCGGCGTTTGATACTATAGATATGGGGAATGTCAAGGTTCTTGAGTAGGGCGGGGAGTTCATGTCTGAAGTTGTAATGTACTGCACGCGGTTCTGTCCATATTGCATCAGCGCAGATCGTCTGCTGCGCAGCAAGGGGGTGCAGATCCGGAAGATCCCGGTCGACAATGACCGCGAGATGTGGGGCAAGATGGAGCAGATCACCGGTCGCCACACCGTGCCGCAGATTTTCATCGGCGATTACCACGTAGGTGGTTACGACGATCTTGCCGCACTGGACCGGACCGGCAGGCTGGATGCCCTGCTGGAACCGATTCTGAATGCCGCCAAAGCCTGAGGTGCCTGCCTTGGATCTGTTCCCGGTATTTCTTGATTTAGATAATCGCGACTGCCTGGTGGTCGGCGGTGGCAAAGTGGCCGCACGCAAGGTCGGCTTGCTGCGGCGTGCCGGCGCCCGGGTCGAACTGGTTGCGCCGGATCTGTGCAGCGAGCTTGCCGAGCTTGCCGCCGAACAGGGCATTGTGCATCTGGCGCGAACTTTCCAGGCAGTCGACCTGGACAACAAGGTGCTGGTCATTGCCGCTACCAACCGCGAAGACGTCAACCGCAGTATTTCCGAGCTGGCCAGAGCGCGCAATATTCCGGTGAACGTTGTCGACCAGCCGGAGTTATGCAGCTTTATCGTGCCGTCGGTTATCAACCGCTCACCGGTCCAGGTGGCGGTCTCCACGGGTGGCGCATCGCCGGTGCTGGCGCGCCTGTTGCGGGCGCGCCTGGAAAGCTACGTGCCGGCCGCTTACGGGCGTCTGGCGACGCTGGTGGAAAGCTTCCGTGACAAAGTGAAACAGCGCTTCACCACGCTCGAGCAGCGGCGCCAGTTCTGGGAGAACGTGCTGCAGGGCGAAGTCGCGGAGCTGCTGTTCGCCGGCCGCGACCAGACTGCTCGCGAGTGCCTGGAACAGGCGCTGCGGCAGTCCGAGGACGTACCGCATCCGATCGGCGAGGTCTACCTGGTCGGCGCCGGCCCCGGCGATCCCGATCTGTTGACCTTCCGCGCCCTGCGGCTGCTGCAGATGGCCGATGTGATTGTCTACGACCGGCTGGTTGCGCCCCCGATTCTGGATCTGGCGCGCCGCGAGGCGGAACGCATCTATGTCGGCAAGGAGCGCGACAAGCACACCCTGTCCCAGGAAAACATCAATCAGTTGCTGGTGCGCCTGGCCAGGGAGGGCAAGCGGGTCGTGCGGCTGAAGGGCGGTGATCCGTTCATCTTCGGCCGCGGCGGTGAGGAGATCTCGACGCTGATGGAGAGCGGTGTCAGCTTCCAGGTGGTACCGGGTATCACGGCTGCCTCCGGGTGTGCGACCTATGCCGGAATACCGCTTACGCACCGCGACTATGCCCAGTCGGTGGTGTTCGTCACCGGTCACCTGCAGGACGGTTCGGTCGATCTCAACTGGACGGCGCTGGCGCACCCGAACCAGACCATTGTGTTCTACATGGGGCTGCATGGCGTAGGCGTGGTGTCAGCCCAATTGATCGAGTACGGCCTGGCGGCGAGCCACCCGCTGCCCGGCGGCAACCCGCGTCAGTTCGGCGGCACCCCGCACCTGTAGTGGACGCTGCGTTCTGGCACCAGCGCTGGCAGGATAATCGGATCGGGTTCCACCAGACCGACATCAACCTTCATCTGCAGACCTTCTGGCCGCGTCTGGGGTTGCAGCCGGGCGACGCGGTATTCGTGCCGCTGTGCGGCAAGAGTCGTGACATGCTGTGGCTCGGCGCCCGGCACCCGGTGCTGGGCGTGGAGCTCAGTCCGATTGCAGTGGAGGCCTTTTTCGCTCAGGCTGGACTGGTGCCGAGACACGGCGAGGAGCACGGTTTTTCCGTCTGCGAGACGGACCGTTTGCGCCTGTTGTGCGGTGATTTCTTCGAGCTTCAACCGCGACAGCTCGAGGGCGTGCGCGGCGTCTATGACCGGGCCGCGCTGATTGCCTTGCCCGAGCGCCTGCGCGGCCCCTACGTAGCGCGCTTGAACCAGCTGCTGCCCGCCGCGACGGCCATGCTGCTGGTGACCATGGAATACCAACAGGCGGAAATGTCCGGTCCGCCGTTTGCGGTCGAGGAGGCGGAGGTGCGCAGCCTGTTTGCCGACCGCTGGTCGATTGAACGGGTCTGCGAGCAGGATGTGCTCGCAACTGAGCCCAGGTTCCGCCAGCGTGGCCTGTCGCGCCTGAGCGAGAAGATCTTTGTGCTGCATCGCTCAGCGCGTTGATTCCTCACCCGGATCATTGCTGCGATCCCTCATTAAGCAGTTGAATCTAAATTAATTCTGCCTCGTGCCGTTACAGGAATCGCAGTCCGGCTGTGCCACTGGTCGGATTAAGTTGCGAGCAATATCAATAGGTTAAAAGGATGTACGGACATGAACAGGACGTTTTCTGAGCATAGCGGTGTACCCCGTTCCAGGGTTATTTTCGCGCTACTCGCCACTCTACTGCTGACCTGTGCCAGCGGGTACAGCTCGCCGGCCGCTGCGGCCGGTGCTGACGCCGTGCTGCTCATGGACAGCTCCGGAAGCATGGCCAAGAATGACCCCGGTAAGCTGCGTGTACCGGCCGCGAAAATGTTTATGTCACTGCTGGGCGAGCAGGACCGCATCGGACTGATCAGCTTCAGCGACAACGGTTACCCGGTGCTGCATCTCACGGCACCCTCAAGCGACAACAACACCCGCATCCTGGCCTCTGCCGACAAAGTGTCTTCACGCGGCGTCTATACGAACCTGTACGCGGCCCTCGCCAAGGGCGTTGCCATGCTGGACAAGGAAAGCCGACCAGAGCGTGACCGTATACTGGTGCTCATGTCGGATGGCAAGATGGATGTCGGCGATACGGACGAAGACTGGGCGTTGACTCAGAAACTGCAGGGCGAACTGCTGCAGTCGATCAAAGACAAGGGTATCAAGGTGTATACCATTGCCTTTACCGAGGCCTCCGACGTTGAACTGTTGCGACGGGTCGCCAGCGAAACCGGCGCCCTGTTCAAGCTGGCGCGCAGCGACCAGGATCTGCACGAAGTGTTCAGCGCCATTTTCGAGAGCGCCAAGGCGCCCGACATGCTGCCCATCGCGGGCGCCGAGTTCGTGGTTGACGAATCCATCGAAGAAGTCACCATCGTAGCATCCAAGGAACGCGAGGATGTACGCATCTTTCTGCAGGCACCGGACGGGCGCGAATTGAGCTCCGACGATGCCGGCGACACGCTGAAATGGTTTGTCTCGCACCACTTCGACATGATCACGGTGACGAAACCACAGACCGGCAGCTGGAAACTGTTGTTCAGCGCCGGTGACAACCGCGCCTACATTGTCACCAACATGGCGCTGAACCATAACCCCCAGCAGCCCAACCTCAGTATCAACGAGGATATGGTGCTGGAATCCTGGCTGGAACAGGACGGCAAGCTGCTGGACCGCGAAGCGGTGCTGACCAATACCCGCTTCTTCATGGACATCCAGGATCCAGCCGGCAACTCGGCGCGTGTGGACCTGCTGGACGCGGGCCAATACGGCGACCGCAAAGCCGCTGACGGGGTCTACGCCAATACTCTGAGTTACGCGAACCCGGGCGCTTACCGTATCCAGATCGTTGCGCAGGGCGAAACCTTCCAGCGTCAGAAGACGGTACACCTGGAGGTGGCCGCTGCGGCGCCCGGCGGCGAGCCCCCGGTGCCGGCGGTCCCGCAGCCCGACCCTGTCCCGGAACCGGTCAGCGAGCCGCTGCCCGCGCCGCAGGCCGCGCCCGAGACGGTGGAGCCGCCGGCCCAACCGGCAGCCGAGCAGGAGGCACAACCGGATCCGCCGCTCGCAGAGAAGAAGAAATCGCTCAGCCTGGGGCTGGCGCTCGGGGTGTTCGGCGCCATCAATGTGCTGCTCGCGGGCATCGCGTTCGGCGTCTGGTGGCTGTTGAAGAAACGCCGCAAGCCGGTCCTCGAGGATGCCGACCTCGAAGCGCAGGAAGCCTGATTCGGGGCACCTGAGCACGCGGCCGGTACACCGTGGAACAATTGCAGGTCAATCTGATCGCGTTTCTCGGGGCATTGGAGTTTGCCCTGGTAGCTGTCGTTGTCGCCATAGGTCTCGGCTTGCGCGGGCGGCGTCTGGCAAACCAGGTGCGTGCCCTGGAGCTTAAAGCCCGCAAGGTTAAACCGGGCGCCGAAGCGGTGAGCTACGAGCAGTACCTGCGAGACGAAGTGCTGCGCAACCAGGAGCTCATCGAGCGCGCCGATGCGGCGCAGGACGTTGCGGACCGCAACGTTGCCGGGCTGTTTGCGATGCGCAAGCGTTTTCTGGAGATCGAGCTGGAAGCCCGCGAACTGGAAGCCAACCCAGTTGCGTTCCAGGCCCGGATAGCCGACGGCATGCAGGCACTGATCGAACACCTGCGCCCGGAACCCGAGACGGTCAGCGGTGAGACCGAAGTCGCGGCAGACGTGCAGGCGTCAGTGGAGCCTGATCCGTCACCCGAGCAGGAGAGCTCCGTCCCGCGTGAAACCCACGATACGCATGACGAGGAAATCGATCACCTCAAGCAGGTGATCAACAACCAGCAGGACGCTATGGCGGCACTGCGCGCCAAAGTGCGCGAATTCGAAAACGAGCACCAGGGTGCGGAAGACGTGTTGCAGAAACTCGATGAGTTCGAGAAGCGCAGCAACGAGCTGCAGCGCTGCCTGCAAGTACTGGAGCAGGAAAACGAACGGTTGAAATCGGTTCGGTCACAGCGCCACACGCATGTCGCCGGCAGGCAACCGGAGCAGCTGAACGGACTCCGATCCATGGTCGGGGAACAGCAGCACACCATCGCCAAGCTGCAATCCCTGATCAATACGCTGGCGCCCGAGGCCGGCAGAGCCCGGGAGCTCGCCGACGCCTTCGCCAGCGTGCAGCATGCCAACCAGGAGTTGAACGGCTGCGTGGCCGTGCTGGAGGACGAGAATGCTCTGTTGCGCTCCGAGCTGGAGGAAATCCAGGCAAAGGTCGCGCGCCAGGAGGCGGATGCCGGGCAGGGCGGGGAAGACGGCGGGCAGCAGGAGGGTGAAGCCGGCCTGTCAGAGCAGAACCACGAGCTGGAGGTCAAGGTTCAGGAGCTCGAGGCGCTGCTTGAATTCAAGGATGCGGCGATTCAGGAGTTGGAGAAGCAGTACAATATTCTGGAGTCCAAATACCTCGCCGCCAGCGGGCAGAAGAAAGCGTGATCGGCGCCGCAGGGCCGGCCCAGGCAGGCTGCGGCTGGTACAAGCAATGTGATTACGCGGCGACTACGTCGCACGGGCGTGCCTAAGGTATACTACGCCCGCTATCGGCACTCCGGCCGATACAAGATCATTGCAGTTGAATTGGATGGCCCGAAAAAAGCCCACAGCGCGCCGCCGCAGTTCGAAAAAGAAGCGGCGCAAAAGCACAACTACCCGTTTCCCCTGGCGCAAGATTCTGCTGACTCTGCTGGTCATCACGGTGGGGTACGTGGCGTTTCTCGATTTCCAGGTCTACCGCCAGTTCGAAGGCAAACGCTGGTCACTCCCGGCGCGCGTGTATGCACGGCCGCTGGAGCTGTATGTGGGATTACCGCTGGCGCCCGAGCAGTTCGCCGCCGAGCTGCGCGCGCTGGGCTACAAGTTCGTGACCGTCGCGCGGCGTCCGGGTGAAGTGTCGCGCAACGCGTCCCGCTTCCAGTTGATCAGCCGCCCGTTTGTGTTCTGGGACGGCGAAGAGCCGTCGCGGGCCCTGCGGGCAAGCTTTTCCGCCTCCCACCTGCAGAGTCTGCAGGACGATCGCAAGGGCGAAGCCGTCGCTCTCGCGAGGCTGGATCCGCTCGAGATCGGCAGTATCCATACCGCGCGCCAGGAGGATCGTATCCTGCTGAAGCTCGATCAGGTGCCGGACACGCTGGTACGCGCCCTGATCGCGGTCGAGGACCGCGGTTTCTATGCGCACCACGGCATTTCGCCGCGCGCCGTGGGACGGGCATTTCTGGTCAACGTGCAGTCCGGTCGGGTGGTGCAAGGCGGCAGCACCCTGACCCAGCAGCTGGTGAAGAACTTTTTCCTCACCAACCAGCGCAGCCTGTGGCGCAAGTTCAACGAGGCTATCATGTCGCTGCTGCTGGAGCGGCGCTACGAAAAGGACGAAATTCTCGAGGCCTATCTGAACGAAATCTATCTGGCCCAGGACGGTCAGCGTGCCATTCACGGCTTTGGCCTGGGCAGCCGGTTCCTGTTTCAGCGCCCGTTGCAGGAGCTGAGCACGGCACAGATGGCGCTGTTGGTGGGCATGGTCAAGGGGCCCTCCTACTACGATCCGCGCAGACACCCGGAACGCGCCCGCGAACGCCGCGATCTGGTGCTGCAGATCATGCAGGAGCAGGACATCATCAGCCAGGCCGAGTACCAGAAAGCACGCCGGGAAGGTCTGGGTCTGGTGCAGGCGGCGGCGGGCACCAGCAAGAGCTTTCCGGCGTTTCTGGATCTGGTACGGCGTCAGCTGCGCCGCGACTATAACGAGTCGGACCTGGTCAGCGAGGGCCTGCGCATATTCACCACTCTCGATCCGCAGGTGCAGTGGGCCCTGCAAAAGAGCCTCGACGAGCGCATCCGGCCGCTGCTCGGCGAGCAGCCGGACCTGGAGGGCGCCGGGCTGGTGACCCATTCGGCCAATGGCGAGGTGCTGGCGCTGGCCGGCGGTCGCCAGGCGGGGTTTGCGGGCTTCAACCGGGCGCTGGACGCCCAACGGCATGTGGGTTCGCTTATCAAGCCGGCGGTCTACCTCACGGCACTGGAACAGCCGGGCCGTTACAATCTCGCCTCGCGCATCGACGACGGGCCGCTGGAGTTCGAACAGTCGGGGCAGCTGTGGAAACCCGAGAACTACGACCGCGAGTTTCATGGCGAGGTGATGCTGTACCAGGCACTGGCCAGTTCCTACAACGTTGCCACGGCGCGCCTGGGTCTGGATCTGGGCGTCAATGCGGTCATCAAGACCTTGCGCCGGCTGTCGGTCGAGGAGCCGCTCAACCCCTATCCGTCGCTGTTTCTGGGCGCCACGGACCTGAGTCCGCTGACCGTCACCGAGTTCTATCTCAATTTCGCCAGCGGCGGATTCCGGGTGCCGCTGCGCAGTATCCGCGAGGTGCTGGATGCCAGCGGCCAGCCGCTGCAGCGCTACGAGCTGAGCGTCGAGCGGGTCATCGACCCGGGGCCCGCCTACCTGATCCATCGCGCCCTGCAGATGGTGATCGAGGAGGGCACCGGGCGCGCCCTGAACAGCCGGTTTTCCGCCCAGCTCGGGCTGGCGGGCAAGACCGGCACCACCAATGATCTGCGCGACAGCTGGTTCGCCGGTTACGACGGCGAGAAACTGGGCGTGATCTGGATGGGGCGCGACGACAACAAGCCCATGGGGCTGACTGGCAGCAGCGGCGCCATGCAGGCGTGGGCCAGTCTCTATGCCATGGCCGGTGCCGCCACCTCGCAGCCTTTGAAACCCGATGGCGTGGAGTGGTATCAGGTTGACAAAAGCAGCGGGGGGCTGGCCGACAGCGGCTGCGATAATACCGTACAATTGCCCTTTGTCGAGGCGGGCTCCCAGCCGCCAAAGGCGCCTTGCGCGCGGGGTGGAACCCTGCGCTGGTTACCGGAATGGTTGCGATGAAACGATTGGTTGCAGTTTTGTTTGTTCTGCTGGGCGCCTGCACCACCGGGCCGCAGCGCAGTTTACCGCCGGTGGTCGAGGGCTCCGCGGGCCGGCCCCCCATTGGCGGCGCAACGCTGCCCGGCGATACGGCGCCGCAACGGGTTGAAGTGCCGCCGCCGGCACCGGCCACCGGCGGTGCCGTGATTGCGCTGCTGGACCGGGCCGACAGCTACCGCGCCTCCGGCGATAGCGCCAACGAGGCGGCTGCCATCGAACGCGCGCTGCGCATCGAACCCAACAACGCCCGGTTGTGGAGCCGCCTGGCTGCCACTCGTCTGGAGCAGGGCCAGCCCCGCCAGGCAGAGCAGCTGGCGCTGAAATCCAACGCCTTGTCGGGCGGGGACCGGCGCCTGCAGGCGAAAAACTGGCAGCTGGTGGCGCGGGCGCGCTGGGCGCTGGATGACAGCGCCGGTGCCCGTGCAGCCGAGAAAAAGGCGCGTGATCTGGGCGGTTCATAGCCGCGCGGCGCAGCGGGCGATTGTTGCCCCTCCGACGCCCTGATTGGTGGACTGTTCGCCGGCGCGTGTACAATTCGGCCTGAACGCCCGCACATCCGCCGGGCGATACCTAGAAATAGTACAGGCCCGTGGCCATATACTCTGTCGATAAGCTGATCTCCGAGGCGCGCCGCCTGGCCGCCGAGTTCCGGCGTACCACGGGCAAGCCGCTGCCCGGTGTCAGCGGCGAAATCGCCGAGCACGATGCGGCGCGTCTGCTCGACCTGGAAATCTGCAAGGACCGGCCCGGCGGTTACGATGCCATCGGCCGCGGCAGGCGCGACGGAAAGCGCATCCAGATCAAGGCGCGGGTGATTTTCGACGAAGACAAGGCCGGCCAGCGGGTAGGCCAGCTCAAGCTGGAACAGGACTGGGACAGTGTGATGCTGGTGATCATGGATGACGACTACCAGCCGGTTGAAATCTACGAGGCCGATCGCGACGAGGTCACCGAGGCGATGGACGCGGCGGGCGGCAGCGCGCGCAAGAAACGGGGTGCCATGACGGTGGCACGCTTCAAGATCATTGCCCGGCTGGTCTGGACGCGCGAGGAAGGCGAAATCGAAGACGAGATCTGGGACAACCAGTCCGGGCTGTGACGAGTGAAGATGCCGCTCGATTCCATGCCGGCTGAATCTTTGCACGCGGCTGCCTGTCTGGGCAGCGACGGTGAGCTGGCCCGCGAGGTGCCGGGTTTTGCCGCCCGCGCTCAGCAACAGCAGATGGCCGCCGCGGTGGAAGCGGCGCTGGCGGACCAGACCTCCCTGATTGTCGAGGCCGGCACCGGCACCGGCAAGACCTTTGCCTACCTGGTGCCGGCGCTGCTGTCCGGGCGCAAGGTCATTGTTTCGACCGGCACCCGGCATCTGCAGGATCAGCTGTTTCATCGCGACCTGCCGACGGTGCGCTCGGCACTGGGCGTGCCGCTGCGCGCGGCGCTGCTGAAAGGGCGTGCCAACTATCTGTGTCACCATCGTCTGGCGGCTACGCGCAGCGAGGGGCGTCTGGCGGCACGCCAGCAGGTCGACCAGCTGGAGCGCATTTTTGACTGGTCGGGACGCACTCGCAGCGGCGATATCGCGGAACTGTCCAGTGTGCCCGAGGACGCGGCCATCTGGCCGCGCGTGACTTCGACCGCGGAAAACTGCATCGGCCAGCAATGCGAGTGGTTTGCCAAGTGCCATGTGCTGAAAGCGCGCCGTGCCGCCCAGGAAGCCGACCTGGTGGTTATCAATCACCATTTGTTGTGTGCCGACCTGGCCCTGAAAGAGGAGGGGTTCGGCGAATTGCTGCCGGGTGTGGACGCGTTTATCATCGACGAAGCGCACCAGTTACCGGACACCGCGGCACAGTTTTTCGGCGCCAGTCTGTCCAGCCGGCAGCTGCAGGAACTGGCCCAGGACAGCGTTACCGAATATCTGCGCGAAACGGCCGAGCTGGAAGGGCTGCCCGACCTGGCACGGCGCCTGGAACGCCAGGTGCAGGACGTGCGGCTGGCGTTGGGCAAGGGCGAACAGCGTGCGCCCTGGTCGCGGCTGGCAAACGATCCGGAGTTGCAGACCCGGCTCGGTGCACTGCGCGACGCCCTGACTGCCCTGGCCGCCGCGCTAGGGTCCCAGGCCGAGCGCAGCCGCGGCCTGGACAACTGTCATCAGCGTGCCGTGAAGCTGCAGGCGGCACTGGTGCAATGCACCGAACAACCGCCGCCGGACCACATTCACTGGTTCGAAACCTATCGCCAGTCGTTCCGGGTCAACCTGACACCGCTGGACGTCGCGGATACGTTCAGTTCGCGCCGCCATCAGTTGCCGAGCTGCTGGGTGTTCACTTCGGCGACCCTGTCGGTCAACGGCAGTTTCGAGCACTTCGCCAGGCGGCTCGGTCTCGAGGACGCCGCCACGCTGGAACTCGACAGTCCCTTCGATTACCGCAGCAACGCCCTGTTCTACGTGCCGCAGGGTCTGCCCGAGCCCGCCCACGAGGCCTATACCGACCGGGTCCTGGACGAAGCCGAGCGCATTATCCGCGCCTGCGGGGGGCGTACGTTCCTGCTGTTCACCAGTTACCGCGCCTTGCACATCGCCCAGCGCAGACTGCGCGACAGCTGCAGATTTCCGCTGCTGGTGCAGGGCAGTGCGCCGCGCAATGAGCTGCTGGAGCGGTTCCGCGAGCTCGGCAACGCCGTGCTGCTCGGCACCAGCAGTTTCTGGGAGGGCGTGGACGTGCGCGGCGAAGCCCTGTCCTGCGTCATCATCGACAAACTTCCGTTCGCCTCGCCGGGCGACCCGGTGCTGCAGGCGCGCATCGATGCGCTCAGCGATCGGGGCGGCAATCCGTTCATGGATGAACAGCTGCCGCACGCCGTGATCACACTCAAGCAGGGCGTGGGCCGTCTGATCCGTGACGTCGACGACCGCGGTGTGCTGGTGATCTGTGATCCACGCCTGCTGTCCAAGCGCTATGGGCGGGTGTTCCTGAACAGCCTGCCGGATATGTGGCGGACCCGCGATTTCGACCAGGTGGCCGCGTTTTTCGGCGACGCTGCTGAGACCCCAGGCTAGCCGGCGATGCTGCGTCTGCTGGCCATAGAAACCGCAACCGAGGCCTGTTCAGCGGCCCTGCTGCTGGGGCACGAAGTGCAGGAGCGGTTCGAGATTGCACCGCGCCGCCATGGCGCGTTGTTGCTGCCGTTCGCCGACGCGCTGCTCGCGGAGGCGGGGCTTACTCTGCGGCAACTGGATGCCATCGCCTTCGGACGCGGCCCCGGCTCCTTCACCGGGCTGCGTATTGCCGCCGGCATGGCCCAGGGTATGGCGTTCGGCGCCGGGCTTCCGGTGGTGCCGGTCTCCACCCTCGCGGCACTGGCGCAGGGCGCGGTGCGGACGCACGGCGTGCAGCAGGTGCTGGCGGTGCTCGATGCGCGCATGCAGGAGGTCTACTGGGGGGCTTATCGCTGTAGCGCCGCCGGCCTGGTGGAAGCGGTCGGGGAAGAAAGGCTGTCCGCGCCCGAGCGGGTCGCGTTGCCGGCCGGCGGCCGCTGGAGCGGGGCCGGCAGCGGTTGGGCCAGCTATGCGCAGCTGCTGGGCTCGGGCTGCGGCATAAGCACGGCGGATATCCATGCCGGCCAGCAGCCGCGCGCCGGAGACGTGGCGCGGTTGGCGGCAGCCGCCTTCGAGCGCAGCGGCGGCGTGCCGGCAGCGGAAGCCATACCGGTCTATCTGCGTGACAGGGTGGCGGCCAAACCCGGAGCCCGGGAGTGACATGCACCAGGACGTGTTACAGAAGGTGGTGGATATCGTACGGGCGCAGCCGCACAGCGGCCTGAGTCTGAGCCTGTACGCGCTGGTCAGCACCCTGAAAATGGAAAAAAGCGGCTGCATGTACATGTTGCGCAAGTTGCGCGACCTGAATCCGGAGCAACGCCAGCTGGCCTACGGTCTGATGGAACTGATGGCCGAACACGGCAACCAGGGCGAGGTGTGGGAGGCGGCTGTCCGTGCGATGGACGAGGCGGTGCGCGGTGGTTAGCGTGCCAGCGGGGTATCGGACCATCGCTTTGCCCGGGTCCGACCCTTGCGCCCGACCGCGCGAGGGCCTATCTTTTCGCGCCCGACTCCAGAGCGGTCAGTGATCCATGCAAGCGCCCGAGCTTCTCGCGCCCGCCGGCAACCTGAACAACCTGCGCTACGCTATCGCCTACGGCGCCGATGCGGTGTATGCCGGTATGCCGCGCTACAGCCTGCGGGTGCGCAACAACGATTTCAACCGCATCGACAATCTGGCCGCCGGCATCGCCGCGGTGCACGCCGGTGGCAAGGCGTTCTTTCTGGCCAGCAACGTGCTCCCGCACAACAGTAAGGTCCGGACCTTCCTGGCCGACATGGAGCCGGTCATGGCTCTCGGCCCCGATGCTCTGATTATGGCCGATCCCGGCCTGATCATGCTGGTGCGCGAGCGCTGGCCGGACACGCCGGTGCATCTGTCGGTGCAGGCCAACACCATGAATTACGCCAGCGTGCGCTTCTGGCAGCAGCTGGGTATCCGGCGCATTATCCTGTCGCGCGAACTGTCCCTCGACCAGGTCGAGGAAATCCGCCAGACCTGCCCGGATATCGAGTTGGAGGTGTTCGTGCACGGGGCGCTGTGCATCGCCTACTCGGGTCGCTGCCTGTTGTCCGGCTATTTCAATCACCGCGACGCCAATCAGGGCACCTGCACCAATTCCTGCCGCTGGGACTACAAGGTCAGCGATGCGAGTATCGATGTCAGTGGCGATATCCGACCGGCACGCGTCGGCCTTATCGAGGAGACGGGACGCCCCGGCGAGCTGATGCCGATCGAGGAAGACGAGCACGGCACTTACATACTGAATTCCAGGGACCTGCGGGCCGTGCAGCACGTCGAGCGGCTGGTGCGTATGGGTGTCGACAGTCTCAAGATCGAGGGTCGCACCAAGTCACATTATTATGTCGCCCGAACCGTGCAGGTGTACCGCAGAGCCATCGACGATGCGGTGGCCGGGCGGCCGTTCGATCCCGGTCTGCTCGGCAGCCTGGACAACCTCGCCAGTCGTGGCTACACGGACGGGTTCTTCCAGCGCCACCACGATCACGAGTACCAGAACTATCTAGACGGCCATTCGAACAGCGTCAGGCAGCGCTTTGTCGGCGAACTGCTGGGTTACGACCCGCACAGCGGACTCGCCGAGGTGGACGTGAAAAACAAGTTCCGGGTTGGCGATCGGCTGGAGCTGATCTCGCCACAGGGCAACCGCAGCTTCCACCTCCAGACCATGCAGGACCAGAATGGTGTGCCCATGCAGGAAGCGCCAGGCGCCGGCTATCGAGTGCGAATCCCGCTCGAGGCGGGTGACTACGCCCTGGGTCTGCTGGCGCGCAATCTGGCCTGATCAAAGCTATCAAGTGTAAAGAAACGCCGACACTTGTCGGGGAATTCTTACACTATAGCTTCATTTAAAATATAAACAATCGTATTCAACTTATTATAAATAAACACAAACGTGCAGTTTGCATGTATCTTGCATCTTCGTTGGTACAATGTTCCCAACTGTATGCGGCATCGTCGCCTCCACGGCGTCGGATGAACGTGTCTGTAACAAAGAGGTAATTCGTATGCGAAGTCTCACAACCCGCCCACTTCTGCTCGGCGGCGTGTATGCACTGGTGGCCCTGCTGGTGGTTGCCTGCGGCGGCGGCAGTGGCAGTGGCGGTTCCAGCGCGGTGTCAGGCGGCACCGGCAGCGTCGCCATTGCCATGACCGACGGCGCGGCCGAAGATTTCGACGAAATCAATGTCAGCGTGGTGAAAATCGAACTGCTGTCGGACAGCGGGCGTGTCACCATCTACGAAGGTAGCAAGACCTTCAACCTGCTCGATCTCGCCGACAAGGCCGAACTGTTCGCGATCCGCGACGGCGTACCGGCGGGTCGCTACAGCAAGATTCGCCTGACGTTGACCGAAATCGAGCTGGTCAAGAAGGACGCCGACGGCAACGTGATCGAGTCGGAATATCCGAAACTGCCTGGCAATGGCAAGCTCGACCTGAATCCGCGCGGTGACTTCACGGTGTATTCAGGCCAGACCCTGGTGGTGCAGATCGACATGGATGCCAATAAGTCGATTCACATCCACGGGACCGGCAGCGGCAAGTACCAGTTCCGGCCGGTGGTGTTCGTGGACGTGATTACCGAGGCGCCGTTCGGCAAGCTGGTTCGGCTGCACGGCGTTATCGATGATATCGACAGGGACGATCGTGAGTTCAAACTCTGCGAAACCGATGTCCCGGTGCGTTTGCGGGACGATGAGGAGGACTACCAGACCCGCGGCTGCATTCAGGTGGATGTCGTCCGGGCTACCTCGATTTTCGATGCAGACGGGCAGCCGGCCCGCTTCCGCGATCTGGTCGAGGGAGAGGAGGCTACGGTTTACGGCAGGTTCCGACGCGAGGATGACAGCCACGACAGGGACGAAGATGACGACAACGATATCGACGTGGCTTCTCACGACGACGGGGCCAGAGACGGCGACGACGATCGCGATGATGATCGCAACCATCACGAAATGGACGATCTGGAACTGGTTGCGGAGATTATCGAGCTGGGGGTCGAGGGTACCTTCCAGCAGCTGGACGGCGTCGCCGAGTCGGTCGTGGATGCCGATGATCGTTTCACCATGAGCATCGACCCCGGGCAGGGATTTGTTGCCGGCAGCGAGGTCGCCGTACAGCTCCAGCAGGGCACCAAGATCATCAACCGGCACGGCGAAACGCTCGGCGCGGGCGCCATCGAGCCGGGAATTCAGATGATGGTCGATGGGGTGCTGGATATTTCGGTAGAGCCGGATGTCCTGTTCGCTGCCCTCATTGTCATCGATACCGATGCCGCCAGGCTGGATAAACTCAGCGGGACTCTGGGCGCTAACCCGGACGGAAGTTGCGGTTTCAACCTGGCGACCGACAGCGGTGATCGCAGCATCCGCTACGACGCCGATACCCAGGCGTATGTGGTGTCCGACAGCGGGTCCGAGCAGGTTTCGGTTGACGATCTGCCGGACGGAGCGGCGGCCGACGTTTACGGAGAGGAAGGTATAGACGGCTGCTTCGATGCGGAGACGATTATCGCGTTCCAGTAATCCTCTTCATCTGAGTGAAGCGTGTGCATGACCCGAGTAGCTGTTAGGCTACTCGGGTCTTTTTCTCGCTTTGGCGGCGCCTGCAGCTAAGCTTGTCGCCGGATTCAGTCGGCAATCGGGGGTTAAGAGTTATGAAACGCTTTGTGATCGGATTGCTGTCCCTGCTGTGGCTGGCACCGTTGTCCGCGGCAGAACCCCAAGTGCGGGTGTGGACCGTCGACAAAACCCTCGAGACCGCCTATCCGGTGGTCTACCAGGCGCTGGAGGCCAGCAAGTTCTTCGTCGTCTTCGAACCCGATATCCAGAGCAATCTCAGCCGCATGGCAGAGCGCTGGGGCGACGACTACAACCGCAACAAGCTGGACGGCATTCGCGCCATGGTGTTCTGCAACGGCTGGTACGCCAACCAGGTCAGCAACGCTGACCCCGACATGCTGGCGTTGTGCCCGTTGCATATCACCCTGGTGGAGCAGGGCGGCAGCACGCGCATCCTGTTTGTGAAACCCTCGGCGGTGGCGCGGGGCAGCAAGGCCGAAGCCCTGGCCGTCGAGCTGGAGCAGGCGGTGGCCGACGCCATCGCGGCGGCGTTGCAGCAGCTGGGCGGCAGCACGGCCGCGCCCTGAATGTGGCCTGCCGGACCGGCGGGCGCGTCGCTCCGGGGCGACAGGCAGGGCCGCTCAGAGCCCCTTGCGGCGCCCCGCGCGGGGGCGTTCACGGGAAAAACTCTACTGAATTCATGCAGCCGGGAACTTGTGGAACGAGGGTTGCTAAAGGCATGCCGTGGTGCCTGATCAGGGAAACAGAAGGGTACATGCAATGCCAGGTTTTTTGCTTCGGGTAGTACCGGTTGCCGTGGCGCTGTGGCTGGCGGCCTGCGGGGCGGGTGGTAACAGCAATATTTTCGATCTGCACGCAGCAGGCGGTGGCGACGACAGCAGCGTATCGCCGGTCAGTGTCGAATCCACATCGCCGCGGGCGGCGCCCAGCAGCGAGGTCGCCGTGACCGGTGCCGCCAATGCGAGTCCCGGCTCGCGTTTCAGCTCGCAAAGCTGAGCCGGGTGCGGGCGCAACCCGCGCCGGCTGCGGGCCGTGCTGTCAGGTGTCGCCGCGTTCCGGGTCGTCGGTTGCGCCTTGGCGTGCCGCGATGAGACGGCTGGCGATGCGCCGGGTTTCGATGGCCTGGCTGCGCACCTTGTTGCACAGCTCTTCAACGGTCTTGGGATCGATGTCACCGCGCTTGGCCCGGTTGATCAGCATGGTGGCGTTCACGGCGATATCGATGAGATTGTCCGACATGCGGGTGATGGTTACCGCATCGCTTCGCGCCGCAGCCTGGCGCGCCGGGGAAGGTTGCGCGGCGCGGGGTTCCGGCTCAGCCGACGCCGCCCTGGGCTCAGAGATCGGGCTCGCGGGTGCATCAGCCGCGTGCGGTACGGTCACCGCCTCGGCGTCGATTCTGGCTGTAAACCCGGCCGACGGCGGCGCCTGTTCGAGCGCGAGTCCGGCTTCCGCCGGGTGCTCGATGTCAGGGGCGGGCGTCTGGCGCAGCGGCACCCGGGTCCCCGGAGTCGGCGCGGTGGCGCGCGGCTGGTGGAGGTTGACGGTGAGATTGTAGCTGGACGGCGCGGCTGCGCGCGGCTGCTGTTTGAGGATCGCCTGCAGGCCGGGATAGATGCTGCAGGCCAGCAGGAACACCAGGAACCCGAACGGCGTCAGGTACGCCGATTGCAGCAGTTCCATGCTGATCAGCAGGTCCGCACTAGACGTAACCGCCAGTACCATCAGTCCGCAGCCCAGCGCCAGGGCCGCCTGCTTGTCATTGTCGCGGAACAGCCGGTAGGTGGCGTACAGGCAGTAGGCCAGTGTCGCCAGCATGGCGACTTCCACCGCCCACCACCAGGGGTTGATACTGGTCTGCCAGCTCAGCTGGGTCTGCCCGGAGGGCAGCGCCTGGGTGACGGGGGTGATATCGGCATACAGCAGGCTGTACGGTGCACCAATATTGCTGATCAGCAGAATGGCCCAGGCGACACTGAGAACAGCCAGTACCGGCCGCGGTTTCACGTCGGTGTAGGCGGCTATGAACCAGGTCAGTGCCACCCACAGCAGGATGCCCACGGTGATCGAGAGCTTGCCAAGCGGCAACAGTGCGGCCAGGGTCTGGGCCTGGTAGCTCAGTACCGCGCACAGCGCAAACACGGCCAGCAGGAAATACATGCCCGCGTGGATGACGTGCGGGTGGTCCTGGCCACCACCGCGCGCGCCCAGATACAGCTGGTGTCCACCGCCGTAAAAGGCGATACCGATCAGTATGTACAGTGCAGCTTCAACCATCCTGGCGCGCCGTGGGCAAGTCGTTTATTAACAAGGATATAGTACTATCGGTGCGGTCGCGTTTTTATAAAGGCCGGCGCTGATCTATTTCCACCACAGCGACAGGGCGGGCAGGT
>CBDTYI010000009.1:0-24983 GCA_965364565.1 uncultured Gammaproteobacteria bacterium
ATGCTGTGAGCATGACTAGCGTGGTCAAACAAACCCTGCAGCTGCGCCGCGTGGCGATCGACACCTACAAGGAGAACGTCGCCTATCTGCACCGCGACTGCCACGTATACCGAAGCGAGGGTTTTCAGGCGCTGTCCAAGGTGGAGGTCAGTGGCGAGGGCGGCAGCCGGCCGGTGCTGGCGGTGCTCAATGTGGTCGATGACGACAGCATCACCACGCCGGAGCAGCTGGGGCTCAGCGAAGACGCCTTCGAGCAGCTGGGATTAGCCGAGGGTGCCGCGGCGAGCGTCGCTCACGCCCGGCCGCCGGCCTCGCTGCACGCCATCCACCGGAAGATCGCCGGGCAGCGCCTGGACTATCCCGATTACGCAGCCATAACCCGCGACATTGTCGAACACCGCTATTCCAAGATCGAAATGGCGGCCTTCCTGGTGGCCTGCACCGAAGCCGGCATGGAGCGCGACGAGGTGTTGCACCTGACCCGTGCCATGGCCGCCAGCGGCGAGCAGCTCGACTGGGGCGAACCGCTGGTGGCCGACAAACACTGTATCGGTGGTATTCCGGGCAACCGCACCAGTATGCTGGTGGTGCCCATTGTTGCCGCCCACGGCATGTTCATACCCAAGACCTCCAGCCGCGCCATCACGTCCCCGGCCGGCACCGCGGATACCATGGAAGTGCTGGCCCGGGTGGAGCTGCCGCCGGACCGGCTCAAAGAAATCGTGCGCCGCCAGCGTGGCTGCCTGGCCTGGGGCGGCACCGCACGGCTGGCGCCGGTCGACGATATCCTCATCTCCGTCGAGCGCCCCCTGTCGATCGATTCGCCCGGTCAGCTGGTCGCCTCCATCCTGGCCAAGAAGCTGGCCGCCGGGGCCACCCACCTGCTGATCGACATCCCCACGGGGCCGTCCGCCAAGGTGCGCAACCAGCGCGATGCGCTGCGACTGCGCAAGCTGTTCGAGTTTGTCGGTGACCGCGTCGGCCTGCACCTGGAGGTGCTGATCACCGACGGTCACCAGCCCATCGGGCGTGGTATCGGCCCGGTGCTGGAACCGCGCGACCTGCGCGAAAAGGCCCTGCAACTGGCCAGCCGTATCCTGGAGTTCGATCCCGATGTGCGCGGCGGTCAAGGCTACGCGCTGGCGCGCGACATCCTCGAGTCGGGCCGCGCGCTGGAAAAGATGCAGGCTATCATCGCGGCTCAGGGGGCCAGCGACGTCACCCGCGAAGTGGGTCACTTGTGCCACACCATCAGCGCCGAGCACGACGGCAGCGTGGCCGCCATCGACAACCAGCAGATGGCGCGCATTGCACGGCTGGCCGGCGCGCCGATGGACCAGTGCGCAGGCGTGGACCTGTACCGGAAGGTCGGCGACAAGGTCGGCCGCGGCGAACCGCTGTACGCCATCCACGCCGAGTTCGACGCCGATTTCGCCTTTGCCCGCGAGGCGGCCGGCCAGAGCAGCGGCTTCCGGCTGGCGCGCTGACGGCGCGCATTGAAGCGGCATGACCCGCGATCCCGACACGCCCCTGATACTGGGCTTTCCCGAATACCGGGAGCCGGCCCAGCGGCTGGCCGGGCAAGCCGGCCTGGGCTACGCGGATATCGACATCCACACCTTCCCGGACGGCGAAAGCCGGGTGCGCCTGCCGCAACAGTTACCGCAACAGGTGATCCTGTGCCGCAGTCTGGACAAGCCCAATCGCAAGCTGGTGGAACTGGAACTGGCCGCCGCGACCGCCCTGCAGCTGGGCGCGAAACGCCTGACGCTGGTGGCGCCGTATCTGTGTTACATGCGCCAGGACACGGCATTTCATCCCGGCGAAGCGGTCAGCCAGCGCATTGTCGGTGAGCTGCTGGCACGCCGCTTCGACACCCTGATCACGGTCGATCCCCACCTGCACCGCACCGCGCAGCTGCAGCAGGCCGTGCCGGTGCGCCGCGCGCTCGCGCTCAGCGCCGCGCCGGCCATGGCCGCGTACCTGGCGGGCCGCGACGACAATCCCCTGCTCATCGGTCCCGATGAAGAGTCGGCGCAATGGGTGAGCGCCATTGCGGCGCCCGGTGGTCTCGATCACGGGGTGGCGCGCAAGCAGCGTCTGGGCGATCGCGAAGTGCGCATCCGGCTGCCGGAGCTGGCTTTCGCGGGCCGCCACATCGTGCTGGTGGACGACATGGTCAGCACCGGTCATACGCTGGCCGAGGCTGCGCGCCAGCTTACCGCCCTGCGTCCGGCATCGCTTTCGGTACTGGTGACCCACGCGCTGTTTGTGGACGACACCCTGGCGCGGCTGCACGCGGCCGGTATCAGCGACATCTGCAGCACCGACAGCGTCCTGCACTCCAGCAACCGGGTGCACCTGGACGGCTTGCTGGCCGAAGCGCTGACCGGGCGTTGAAGCGCATGTGGGATCGCGCTCGGCGGAGCGCGATCCGGTCTGCTAGCCCGCCCTTTCCAGCAGCGTCACCAGATAGATGCTGGCCAGCGCAGAACACAGCGTCAGAATCCATTTGAGCCCCGACCACAGAGAGAGTGGCGGTCTTGCCCCCAGGCGGGTTGGTAATGGCGGCATGGCGCGCCCCCCTCAGTGTATCCCTATAAGGCCGACATCCCCGTTACAACACAGCATCCTGTCCGGTCGTCGTCGGTGTAGAGCAGCGAACACCTGATCTGTCGCGTCAGGTTTGGGCAAAGTCTAGACGGGAATCGGGTCGTGTCAAACCGCGCGGGCTAAAGTAATCGCGCCATGCAGATTTCGGTGACGGGGGCGCCTTCCACCAGCAGCGCATTGCGCCTGATGCCTTCGCGCTGGAAGCCGAATGTTTCGTAGAAACGCAGCGCCGGCGCATTGTTCTCCATCACCGTCAACTCCACCCGGCTGATGCCGCGCTGTTCGACCCAGTCCAGGGCATGCTGCATCAAGGCGCTGGCCACACCCTGTCGCCAGTGGTCACGCAACACGCCGGTCATCAGGCTGCAGGCGTGGCGGTTCTTTTCGAACCCGCCCTGCGACAGGGCGACAAAACCGATCAGGGTGTCGTTGTCGGTGGCTACCAGCACCTGCTGGCCCGGCGCTTCGATAAGCTGTCGGGTGCGCTCCGGCTGGCTGCTTGCCAGCGCCGTGTTTTCGGCCTCGCTCAGCAGCGTAAAGGGCGTTTCGCGTGACAACTGGATGAGCAGCTGCGCAAATGGCGCGGCGTCGTTGTGCCGCAGCTCGCGTATCTCCGGCTGCACGGGCACGCTCAAGCGCAATCAGCGGCTGGTCAGCTTGAGCTCGATACGCCGGTTGCGTCGGAACGCCGCCTCGCTGTCGCCGGGATCGATGGGATGGTGTTCGCCGAAACCGGCCGCCACCAGGTGATCGGGATCGATACCTTCGCTGATGAGGAACTTCACGATGCTGATGGCGCGCGCCGAGGACAACTCCCAGTTGGAGGGAAATGCCACGCGGATAGGTCGTCGGTCGGTGTGGCCGTCCACTCGCAGTACCCAGTCGAGTTCGGCCGGAATCTCGCTGGCGATCTTGGCCAGTTCCTTGGCGACGGTCGCGATCTCGCGACGCCCCTCGGAGTCGAGCTCGGCCGAAGCGGAAGAGAACAGCACTTCCGAGGGCAACACGAAACGGTCGCCCTCGATACGGATGTCGGGATTGTCCTTGAGTGCCTCGCGCAGCTTGCCGAAGAACTCCGAGCGGTAACGTTCCAGTTCTTCCACTTTCTGCGCGAGCGCAACATTGAGGCGTTGGCCCAGGTCTTCTATCTGCACGCGTTGATCCGCCACCTGCGACTCGGAGGCGTCCAGCGCCGCGTTGACCTGCGCCAGCTGCCGGTTGAGCTCCGCCAGCTGCGCGTTGAGCGCATCCACCCGACTCTGCGCCTCGGCGGTGAGCTGCTCCTGCTCGGCAGTGGCCTGGCGGCTGGCCTGCAGGTTCTGCTGCAACTCGTCACGCTCCACCTCCAGCGCGCCGATCGCGGCTCGCCGTTGCGTCAGTTCCTGCTCGGCCCCGGACAAGCGGGTGCGCGTCCCTTCCAGATCGCCGCGGGCAGTGTCCAGATCGGCGCGCAGACGCTGCGACAAGGTATCGGCTTCTTCTGCGCGCAGCGTCATGCCCTGCAGCTGTGCGGCGAGTTCGTCCCGCGCGGTGCTCAGGTCCGCCAGTCGGTCGCCCAGGGTGGCCACACGGGTCTGCAGCTCGGCTTTTTCCTCGCGTTCAAGAGACAACACATTGGCCAGCTCGGCGATACGGCCGCGCAGGCTGTCCAGCGCCTTGTCGCGCCCCATCAGAGCGTCGGTGAGCAGGTACTGGCCGACCGAGAACAGGAGCAGCACGAAGATGACCACCATCAGCAGCGCCGAAAGTGCATCCACGAAGCCGGGCCAGATATCGACGCCTCTGCGCCGCCGATTGACGAGCAGCATGGCCTTCGCCTACCCCGCCTTGGCCTGTTTGCGGTTGCGGGTGCGGCCGTGGGTCTCGGCCGACAAGGCTCGGCCGATCAGGCGCAGCTCGTCGCGGATTTCCTCGGCAAGGTGCTGGTGGCCGGAGGCCAGCTCGTCGGCCAGCCGCTTGATATTGATATCCAGATTGCGCATGTGCTGCTGCATGACCTCTTCCTCCGCCCCGCGCGCCTCGGCCAGCCGCGCCACCAGCGGCGCCATTTCGCCCTGCCCCTTGCTGAGCGTCACCAGTAGTTTCTGACTGTCGCGCGACAGGTCGGCAAACACCGCCAGCTCGCGCGCCAGCATCAGGATCTGATCGGTGATCACGCGGCGTTGCTCTTCGTCGCGCGACACGTGGCGCTGCAGCCGGTCCAGCGTCTCGGCGGTCTGCTCCAGCATGGCATGGATATAGGCGGGTTCGCTCAGTTCGCGTTCCCCGATCGTGCCGCCGGTCATGCGCGTCACGCCGGACAGCCAGTCCTCCAGTTCGTTGTAAAAGCGATTCTGGGCGTGCCCGGCCTGCAGATCCAGGAACCCCAGCACCAGCGAACCGGCCAGGCCGAACAGCGACGAACTGAACGCCGTGCCCATACCCGACAGAGGTGCCTTCAGACCCTCCAGCAGGCTCCCGAACATTGCCGCCTCGGCGGCGTTGTCGGCCAGCTCGTTAATGATGTCACCGACCGCGCCCACCGTAATCAGCAGGCCCCAGAAGGTGCCCAACAGGCCGAGAAAAATCAGCAGCCCGATCACATAGCGCGACAGGTCGCGCGACTCGTCGAGCCTCAGGCGCACGCTGTCGAGCAGGGAGCGCAGGGACAGGGGCGACAGGCTGAGCAGCTCTGTTTCGTGCTGCCCCAGCATGCGCGCCAGCGGCGCCAGCAGCCGCGGGTGTTCCGGTATTGCGCGCCGCAGCCGGGAGGGCTTCTTGCCCCGGAAGCGGTTGATCCAGGCGACCTCGGACGACAGCGTACCCACCTGGCGAAAATTGATCACGATTCCGCCCAGGAACACCACCAGGATAATGCCGTTGAACACCGGGTTGGCGTAGAACGCGTCGGCGAGCGGCGCGTACAGCACTGCCACAGCCAGCCCGACCAGAGCAAGAAACGGGACCATACTGAACAACACCTGGGTCGGCCGCGTCATGGAATGCCTCCGTATCTGAATTAGTTATGGTCGCCGCCCTCAAGCCTTGCGCAGCGACGCCAGCGGCTGGCACAGCAGCCCACCTAGGGTAGCACAACGGGCAGTGACCCGCCCCCGCAGCCCGTCGCACCGATGCGTCTAGAGTTCCGACAGGAATGGCACGGGAACGCCGAGCACCGCCGCCAGGACTGCGGCAGCGATAATAACCACTGCAATGACCAGCACAACCACAAGGTGGCGTTCGTAGGTAAACATGCCTGTCCTCCTCGTTAAGGCGATTCCCTGACGGACCGTGCGATGCGGGTCCCGGCAGCCGCGCAGACCGGGCTATGGTAGCGAAAAACCCTTACACTCCGAAGCCTTTTTTATGCGCCGCGGATCAGTACAGCACGCGCACCTGGGCGTCGCCGGCCAGCTCGCGCAGCCGGTGCAGCAGCTCATCGGTCGGGTGCACGCGCCACTCGCTGCCGAGTGTGATATGCGCCTGGGCACTGGAACCCAGGTAGCGGATGCCCACCGGGCAGCTGCCCTCGCAGAACGGCAACAGCACGTTGGCCAGCGAATGCACGAAGCCGTTGCCCGCCTTGACCTCGGCGACGTCGACCACCAGCCGCTTGGCGTACACCTCGCGCGCCTGGTCGACTTCATAGATGCGCTCGGCGTTGAGGCGCATGCTGCCGGAGAAATCGTCGAACGCCAGCGTGCCCTGCACCACCAGCACCTTGTCGATGGCCAGCAGCGCGCGGTACTGCTCGAACACCTTGGAGAATATGCGAATCTCCATGCGCGCGCTGCGATCGTCCAGGGTGACGAAGGCCATGCGCGCACCGCTCTGGGTGTTGCGGGTGCGCAGCTCCACCACCAGGCCGGCCAGCACCACGGTTTTCTCCTGGCCGCGCTGGCGTGACGCGCCCGCCGGCGGACTCTCGTCGTTCAGCTCCGCCAGCGGGCCGCTGATGATGCTGGCGAGTTCGTCCCGATAGCGGTCGATGGGGTGGCCGGTCAGGTACAGCCCCAGGGTTTCCTTTTCGCCGGCGAGGCGCTGTTCCTCGTCCCACTCCGGCACGTTGGCGGCCGCAATCACCGGCAGCTCGGCGGCCGGCTCCACCACGCTGCCGAACATATCGGACTGGCCGGCGGCCGAATCGCGCAGGTGCTGCTCGGCCGATTTCAGCGCCTCCGGCAGCTGCACCATCAGCGAGGCGCGGTTTTCCCCCAGGGCATCCAGCGCACCCGCGCGGATCAGCGCCTCGTACACACGCCGCGTGACCTTGCGCGAATCCACCCGCCGGCACAGGTCGACCAGCGACCGGTAGGGGCCGTTGGCGAGCCGCTCCTGGATCATGACTTCGATGGCCGCCTCGCCCACACCCTTCACCGCCCCCAGACCGTAGATAACGGTAGCGTCGCCCTCCACGGTAAACGCATAGCCGGAACGATTGATGTCCGGCGCCACCACCTCGAGCTGCATGTGGCGGCATTCGTCGATCAGGGTCACCACCTTGTCGGTGTTGTCCATGTCCGCCGACAGCACCGCGGCCATGAACGGCGCCGGGTAGTGCGCCTTCAGCCAGGCGGTCTGGTAGGACACCAGCGCATAGGCGGCAGAGTGCGATTTGTTGAAGCCGTAGCCGGCGAACTTCTCCATCAGGTCGAAAATATAGGTGGCGGTCTGTTCTTCGACGCCGCGTTTGACCGCGCCCTCGGTGAAAATGGCGCGCTGCTTGGCCATTTCCTCGGCTTTCTTCTTGCCCATGGCACGGCGCAGGATATCCGCATCGCCAAGCGAGTAGCCAGCCAGCACCTGGGCGATCTGCATGACCTGTTCCTGGTACAGGATCACGCCGTAGGTGGGCTTGAGAATGTGTTCCAGCTCGGGGTGCGGATATTCGACCTTGGCGCGCCCGTGTTTGCGGTTGATGAAATCGTCCACCATGCCCGACTGCAGCGGGCCGGGACGGAACAGCGCCACCAGCGCCACGATGTCCTCGAAGCAGTCCGGCTGCAGGCGTTTGATGAGGTCTTTCATACCGCGCGATTCCAGCTGGAACACGGCGGTGGTCTGGTAGGCCTTGAGCAGCGCGAAGCTGGCCGGGTCTTCCAGCGGGATGGCACTGATGTCGAGCGGTGCTTCACCGCATTTGGCGCGCTGCGTGTTGATGGTCTGCAGCGCCCAGTCGATGATGGTCAGGGTGCGCAGCCCCAGAAAATCGAATTTCACCAGCCCGACCGCCTCGACATCGTCCTTGTCGAACTGGCTGACCACGTTGAGTCCGCCCTGCTCGCAGTAGATGGGAGTGAAGTCGGTGAGCTTGGTAGGCGAAATGACCACCCCGCCGGCGTGCTTGCCGGCATTGCGCGACAGGCCTTCCAGCGAGCGCGCCAGGTCCAGCAGCGCACGCACCTCTTCGTCCTGCTCGTAGAGATCACGCAGCGCCTCTTCCTGCTCCAGCGCCTTGTCCAGCGTCATGCCGATTTCGAACGGGATCAGCTTGGCGATGCGGTCCACGAAACCGTAGGGATGACCCAGCACCCGGCCGACGTCGCGCACCACCGCCTTGGCCGCCATGGAGCCGTAGGTGATGATCTGCGAGACCTTCTCGCGCCCGTAGTGTTCCGCCACATACTCGATGACGCGGTCGCGCCCTTCCATGCAGAAATCGACGTCGAAGTCGGGCATGGACACGCGTTCGGGGTTGAGAAAACGCTCGAACAGCAGTTCGTACTTGAGCGGATCCAGATCGGTGATGGTCAGCGCATAGGCCACCAGCGAGCCGGCGCCGGAACCGCGCCCCGGGCCCACCGGCACACCGTTGTTCTTGGCCCACTGGATGAAGTCGGCCACGATGAGGAAATAACCCGGGAAGCCCATGGACACGATAACGTCCAGCTCGGTCTCCAGACGTTCGTCGTAGGGCTTGCGCAGCTCGGCAAACTCGGGCGATTCGGGGTCGAACAGCCTGGACAGGCGCTGCTCCAGTCCGGCGCGCGCCTGCTGGCGGAAGAACTCGTCCATGGTGAGGCCTTCCGGCACCGGGAAGTCCGGCAGGTAGTTCTTGCCGAAGGTCAGTTCCAGGTTGCAGCGGCGCGCGATCTCGACGCTGTTTTCCAGCGCTTCCGGCAGGTCGGCGAACAGTTCCTGCATCTCCTCGGGCGAGCGCAGGCACTGCTGCTCCGAGTGGCGCCGCGGGCGCCGCGGGTCGTCCAGGGTGCGGCCGTCGTGGATGCAGACGCGCGCCTCGTGGGCCTCGAAGTCGTCGCGTTCCAGAAAGTGCACATCGTTGGTCGCCACCACCGGCACATCGTGCGCGGCGGCCAGCTCCACCACCGCGTGCAGGTATTCTTCTTCGCGCGGCCGACCGGTGCGCTGCACCTCCAGATAGAAGTGATCGGGAAACAGCTGCAACCACGCCTGCAGGCGTTGTTCGGCGAGCTCTTGGTTGCCAGCCAGCAACGCCTCGCCGATGTCCCCTTCGCGGCCGCCCGACAGCGCGATCAGGCCGCCGCTGGCGCCGTTTAGCCAGTCCAGGTCCAGCATCGGAATCGACTGGTGCTGACCCTCCAGATAATTGCGCGACACCAGTTCGGTCAGGTTGCGGTAACCCGCGCGGTCTTTGCACAGCAGCACCAGGCGCCACGGCCGGGTGGGCTGCTCGGGATTGCGCACCCACATGTCGACACCGATGATCGGCTTCACCCCGGCCGCCATCGCCGCGCGGTAGAACTTGACCATGGCGAACATGTTGCTCTGGTCGGTCACCGCCACCGCCGGCATGCCCGCCCCGGCCACCGCCTTGACCAGCGGCTTGATGCGCACCACGCTGTCGACCAGCGAATATTCGGTGTGGAGATGGAGGTGCACAAAGCCGGGTTGCATGGCGGAAGTGTCCGGCTTTGGCGGGTGTCTTTCAAGACTTGACAGGCCAGTTCCGACCCAGGCACAAGAACCCGAAAGCTGCCGAACGCCACAATGGCATCGCAGGACGTCGTTTATGCCCTCTGGGTGCTCCTGCAGCTCATTCCGGTGCTACCCGCGCGGTGCCGAGGCGCACCCCCAGCGGGCCGCCGGGCACGTACAGGCTCACCGGTTTACCGTCACGCATGAGTTCCACCAGCACCCACGAGGCGGGGTCTCCAGCTTTGGTCAACCCCTGCAGTTCGGCGGTCGAGAAGACGCGCTTGCCGTCGTAGAACAGAATCGCATCGCTGGGGTTCAGGCCGATCTGTTCGGCGGGTGAGCCCTGCATGACGTCGCTGACGAGCACGCGATTCGGTCGACCCACGGCATACAGCAGCCGGTCGAAAGTCTCGTCGCCCAGCTCTTCGCGGAAGGCGTCGAACCGCTGGTAGATCTCCCGGCGTTGCTCGTGGTAGCGCGGCGTGTTGAGCCAGCCCTCCCGGTTGGCCTGATTCTGCAGATAGAGTTCGTCCAACTGGTTCTTGTCCAGTTGTTGCTGAACCCATTCCGCCGTCGATGTATCGATCCCGGCGGCGATCAGCTGCGCTTTGCCACGTGGCTCGGGAGCCCTGGTGGTCAGGGGCGACGCCGATGAGTCGCCCGCGTCGTTACCCGGCGCGGCGCGGTACGCGCGCAGTTCCGCCTCCAGATCTTCAACGCGGCGCTGCAGTTCCGCCACTCGATCTTCTAACGCCTGGTACGCTGGATCTCCGGCGGCGTACCACACGGCGGTGTCGGCCGATACCCTGCGACCGGTTTCCACGCTCGCGAGACCCGTTGCCTGGCGCGGGCGTGCGGCCTCCTGGGCCGGGGACCCGACTTCCCGTTGGCCGGATTCCGCTACCGTCGACGGAACCGGGCTGCCGGCGTATCGCACCGCCACAGCGACGAGCACGCCGAGACACAGCACGGCCAGAAACATTAAGGTATGTTTTCTGCTCACTGGTTTGTTGCTACACCCGTGCGGCGTTGCCATGCCGGTTTCCGGGTGCATGCCCGGTCCACAATTCGATACGTCAGATTCCAGTTTAGTACGACAGCCGACATTTACGCTGTATTGGCACCAACGGCGGCTTCGGTCGCCGTTTTTCGTCGCAGGAAGGGCACACGATCTGGCTGCTCGCCCAGTCTCCTACGCTACCGGTGGCTGTGCTCCGTCCAGCACGTCCAGGAAGGCCCGAATCTCGTCCAGCATGTCTTGGTAAAACGGATTCCAGGTCAGGCGCCGCACCACCTGGCAGTCCGGCGACTCGTCGAACATCTCGCCCAGGCAGTCTTCCTCTCCCGCCTTGCAGCGCCGGTATTTGTGCTGGTCGAGGAAATAGTAATGAGTGCAGAAACGGTAGCTGCCGGCGGCGCCGTAGTGGGGATTGCCGGGCGACTGCAGCAGTGCGGTGTGCGAGAAACTCTGTATCTTGTGTTGCGGCAGACGACAGGGCACCACCTTCACCTGGGCCGGAACCGGGCGCGCGGCGTCGCTGTAGTACAGCATGCGCTTGGGGACTCCCCCCAGGCCGCCGAACCACTCCAGCACCGCGTGGCTGTCCACGGTGACATCGGTGTCGCTGGCGGCCACGAACACCGGCGTCTGCAGCCGGTTGCGGGCGCGCAGACGGCGCAGTGCCTTGACCAGTCGGTAGGCTTCGCAGATGGCCTGGTTGCTGAGCGACTCGTACTTGAAATGATCGTCATCGGGCTGCAGGTCCAGCCAGTTGAAACGCTCCCACACCCGACCCAGCCTCGACAGCGGGCAAGCCAGTGCCGCCAGCCGCCGCACCCTGAGCGCCGGGGAAAACAGGAACAGCGCCTTGATGGCGCGATGGTGCAGGGCCTGGTAGATGTTCAGCGCCGCACCGGCCGAGAACCCCAGCAGGTAGATATCGTCGACCTCCTCGCCGAGCAGATCCAGCGCGTGCTGGTGTGCCTGCAGCCAGTCCTGCCAGCGGATTTCGAGCAGGTCGCCGGGACGGGTGCCGTGCCCGGGTAACAGCATGGCGAATACATAGAACCCCTGCTGGCGAAAGAATTCGCCGATCTCGCGCACCAGGAAGGCCGAATCACTCAGGCCGTGCACCATCAGGATGCCGCGCTGCGGCCGCCCCGGGGTGTCCGGCTTCAGCACGAACGGACTGTTGCCGTCGATGATGCGCTGCGCCTGCGGGTCATCCAGGTCGGTGCGTGCCGCCGCCACCTTGCGGCGCCACTCGGCGAGGTACTCGTCGACACTGCGCGCGTCGCTCAGGTAGGCGCTGTTATGGCCCGAGCAGCGGTGCCGCGCCGCCAGATCCGCGACGCTGAAGATTGAGTGCCACAGGTTGCGCAGGCGCGCCATGCCCGGGCTAACCCGCCTCGCCGCGCGCGTCCAACACACGCCGCACCGGTGCATAGGAGCGCCGGTGCACCGGGCTCGCGCCGAGTGCCTGCAGGGCTGCCAGGTGCGCCTTGCTGGGATAGCCCTTGTGCTGCGCCAGGCCGTAGCCGGGAAAGCGCGCATCCAGTTCGCACATTTCCCGGTCGCGGCTGACCTTGGCGAGAATCGACGCGGCGCTGATGGCCGGCACCAGCGCGTCGCCCTTTACCACCGCCTGGGCACTGCAGGCGAGACGCGGACAGTGGTTGCCATCCACCAGCACCAGCTGGGGGGACAGCGCCAGGGCCGCGACCGCACGCTGCATGGCCAGCAGACTGGCCTGCAGGATGTTGATGCTGTCGATTTCCTCCACCTCGGCGCGGCCCAGTGCCCAGGCCAGCGCGTCGCTGCGAATCTGCGCGGCGAACGCTTCGCGCTGGCGCGCGCTGAGCTGTTTGGAATCTTTCAGCCCGGCGATCGGCCGGGCCGGGTCGAGGATCACCGCCGCGGCCACCACCGGTCCGGCGAGCGGCCCGCGCCCCACTTCATCCACGCCGGCGGTCAGGGGCACCGTGTCAGGAAAGCCGAAACCGGTCTGCTGCATCACTGCCCGGCCCGTTCCAGCACCAGGGCCGCGGCACGCTCGGCGGCCTGCTGGCGCAGCTCGTGGTGTACGCTCTGAAACGCCTGCGTCTGCCGGGCCGCCAGTTGCGGATCCTCCAGCAGTTCCAGCAGGGCCGCGGCGAGACGCCGCGGCTCGGCCTCGTTCTGAAGATACTCCGGCACCCGGTTTGCACCCAGCAGCAGATTCGGCAGCGACACAAACGGCACCTTTAACATGTGCTTCACCAGCGGGTAGGTGAACGGATGCAGCCGATAGGCGACGATCATCGGGCGGCCCAGCAACAGACACTCCAGAGTGGCGGTGCCTGACGCCACCAGCACCGCGTCAGCCGCCGCCATGGCCTGGCGGGCATTGCCGTCCAGCAGCCGGACCGGCAGCGACGCATAGGCACGCTTGCGCAGCCACTGACGGCACAGCCGCATCAGGTGCGGCGCCGCCACCGGCAACACGAACCTCAGTCCCGGCCGCGCTTCGACGCACCGGCGCGCCGTCTCCAGGAACACCGGCAGCAGACGCCTGAGCTCGGCCATGCGGCTGCCAGGCAGCAGCGCAACGCAGCCCGCCGCACCGCTGCACGCGTCCGCACCCGCAACAGCCGGCCCTTTACCGGCGAGCGGAATTTCATCGGCCAAGGGGTGGCCTACGTAGGCCGCGGGCATACCCTGCTCTGCGTAGAAACGCGCCTCGAAGGGAAACAGGGTCATCATGAGGTCGACGCTGGCGCGGATCTTCGCCAGCCGGTAGCGCCGCCACGCCCATACCGAAGGACTGACCCAGTGCAGCGTCGTGATGCCGCGCTGCCTGAGCATGCGCTCCAGCGACAAGTTGAAATCCGGCGCATCGATGCCGACGAACACATCGGGCGGGTGGTTCATGAAATGCGCACCGATGCGTCGGCGCAAACGCAGCAGACCCGGCAGGTGCACCAGCACTTCGGCGAGCCCCATCACAGCCAGCTTTTCGGCGTGCGCCAGCGCCCGGCAGCCGGCGGCGCGCATGCGCGGTCCGGCGATGCCCTCGAACTGAGCCTCCGGGCAGCGGGCACGAATCGCATCGATAAGCGCCGCGCCCAGGTGGTCACCGGACAGTTCCCCGGCCACCAGTGCGATGCGTAACGGCGAAGACGACATGCGGTTGTGTCCAGACACCGGCAACGCCGCTCAGCGCACGATACTGCGCTGGCGGGCCGCAACGAAGGCGCGCAGCTGCGTGACATCTTCGCTGTGACGCTCCAGCTCCTGCAATCGCTGCAGCGCATCGGTCAGGGTGAGATCCATGCGGTACAGCACCCGGTAGGCTTCTTTCAGCGCGCGAATCCGGGGTGCGGAAAAACCACGCCGTTTAAGCCCCTCCACGTTCACGCCGCGTGGCCGGGCACGGCCTTCGCCGACTATCACAAACGGTGGCACGTCCTTGTTGATTCGCGCCCCGTAAGCGCTGAAAGCGTGCGCGCCGATGTGACAGAACTGGTGTACCAGGGTGGCACCACCGAGCGTGGCATGATCGCCGACCTGCACATGCCCGGCCAGGGTGGTGTTATTGGCCAGCACGGTGTGATTACCGACCCGACAGTCATGGGCGATGTGTACGTAGGCCATGATCCAGTTGTGGTCGCCCACCCGGGTCACGCCCTGATCCTGCAGCGTGCCGCGGTTGATGGTGACATATTCACGGATCGTATTTTGTACGCCGATCTCCAGGCGCGTGTCCTCGTCAGCGTACTTCTTGTCCTGGGGCGCGCCGCCCAGGCAGGCAAAAGGAAACACGCGGGTGCCGCAACCTATGCGCGTCGAACCAGCGATGACCACGTGCGCCCCGATCCAGCAGCCGCTGTCGATCTCCACCCCGGATCCGATCACGCTGTAGGGACCGATGAGCACATCGGCGGCGATGCGCGCCAGCGGATCGACCACGGCGCTGGGATGAATCAGGGGCTCGCCGCTGATACCACTCATGGCTGCCGCAGCGCTGAACGGGCGCCGTACAACGCGCTGTGCCCCCGGTCAGCTGTCGATCTTGCGCTCGGTGCACATGATGGTGGCAGTGGCTGCCGTGTGACCGTCCACCGTTGCATTGGTGTCAAAGACCCAGATCCCCCGTTTGGTTTTTATCAGCTTGACCTCCAGCCGCAACTGGTCGCCCGGCTCCACCGGCCGCTTGAAGCGCGCGTTGTCGATACCAACGAAATAATACAGAGTGTCGCGCTCGGCGCCGCGGCTTTCGGTGCGAAACGCCAGCAGACCGGTCGCCTGGGCCAGCGCCTCCAGAATCAGCACACCGGGCATGACCGGCTTTTCGGGAAAATGCCCCTGGAAAAAAGGTTCGTTGATGGTCACGTTCTTGATGCCGACCAGCGACTTGCCGACCTCGAACTCCACCACCCTGTCGACCAGCAGAAACGGGTAACGGTGCGGCAGCAGTTTCAGAATTTCGTTGATATCCATGGACTGCAATTAAACCCAATACTCGACTGCTATGCTACTCATTTATTTTCGCTGGCCTTTTCCAGCGCGCGTATGCGTCGGGCCAGCGCATCCAGACGTTTCATGGTGACCGCATTGCGGCGCCACTGCGCGTTGGGCATCAGCGGGGTGCCGGCGGAATAGATGCCGGGTTCCCTGATCGAGCGGGTGACCATAGACATGCCGGTGACCTGCACATGGTCGCAGATCTCCAGGTGACCGACCACACCCACGCCGCCAGCCAGCGCGCAATGGCTGCCGATGCGCGCGCTGCCCGAGATGCCGACACAGCCGGCGATGGCGGTGTGCGCACCGATCACCACGTTGTGCGCAACCTGGACCTGGTTGTCGATTTTCACCCCTTCCTCGATGACCGTGTCGTCCAGGGAACCGCGGTCGACCGTGGTATTGGCGCCGATATCGACGTCGTCGGCAATGCGTACGCTGCCCAGCTGCGGCACCTGCTCCCAGTGATCATCGTCCCAGGCCATGCCGAACCCGTCGCTGCCGATCACCACCCCGGGATGCAGCACGACGCGCCTGCCGATGCGCGCCGCCGCCAGCACGGTGACCGCCGCCAGCAGGCGGCTGTCGGCGCCGATGCTCACCGCGGCGCCGATCAGGCAGCGCGGACCAAGGTAGACCCGCGGCCCGATGACGGCGCCCGCTTCGACCACACAGTGCGCAGCGATAGTGGCGCTGGCATCGATGCGCGCTTCGGGCGAAACCACGGCGCTGGGATGGATTCCCGGCACCGGCGCCGCCTGCGGAACCAGCAAGCGTGCCGCGTGCGCATAACAGGCATAGGGATTGGCGGCGACCAGCACCGCGACCGGACAGTGCGGTGCATCCTCCGGTGCCAGCACCACGGCCGACGCGCGCGTCGCCGCCAGCTGTTTGCGGTATCTGGGGTTGGCCAGAAAACTCAGCTCACCCGCCCGCGCGCCGCGCAGGGTCGCCACGCCCGACACCTGCACAGCGGGGTCGCCGCGCAGCTCGACGCCCAGTTGCCGTGCCAGGTCGCCCAGCGTCAGCCCCATGTACGGCGTCGCTGACTACTTGCCGCCGCTGGCCTTGAATTCCTTCTTGAGCTTCTCGAGAACCTGATCCGTGATGTCGACACTGTCGTTGGAATACACCACGCCCTGCCCGAGGATGATGTCGAATTTCTTTTCCTTGGCCAGCCCGACGGTGGCGTCGTACATCTGCCGCTGCAGCTTGGAGAGCACCTCGTTCTTGCGGATATTCAGGTCGTCGCGAAATTCGTCCTGGCTGCGTTTCAGGTCGCGACGTTTGGCGAGAATGTCGCGCTCCAGCTTGCTGCTCTCGGTTTCGCTCATCACCGCCGAATCGCGCGCCAGGCGGTCTTCCAGGGCACGAATATCCTTCTGCAGGCTCAGCAGTTCCTGTTCACGCGGCGCGAACTCGGTTTCCAGCCGGGTCTGCGCCGCCTTGGCCTGCGGCGCTTCTTCCATCAGCTGCACGGTATTCACAAAACCCACCTTGGTGTCGGCCTGCGCAGGCACGGCCACCACCCCCAGCGCAAGCGCGCCGGCCAGCATAGTCATCATCGATTTCAACTTCGTTCTCCTTACACAAAAAAAAATACACCATTCAGGCCGGTGACGTGATTAGAAGCCCGCACCGAGACTGAACTGGAACTCCTGCAGATCGTCGCCGGACTTGTCGTTAAACGGCAGCGCAAAGCTCACGGCCAGCGGCCCGATCGGCGACAACCAGGTGCCGGCGACGCCGACCGACATGCGCAATTCATCGGCGCTGAAGTCGTCGGCGCCCTCAAACACGTTACCGATATCGAAAAACGTACTCAACCTGACGCTGTTGCTGTCGGTCAGAAATGGGGGTGGAAATACGATTTCCACCTTGCCAATGGTTCTGAAGCTGCCGCCGATCGGATCGCCGTCCGAGTCGCGCGGCCCCAGCGAGTTGTCCTCATATCCGCGCACCGAGCGCACACCGCCGGCGTAGAAGTTCTCGAAAAACGGCAACGAGTTGTATTCGCCGTAGCCATCCCCGTAACCCAGGTCCAGCTTCGTGGCCAGCACGAACAGGCGCGTGAGCGGCACATAATGCTCCGCGCTGGTGGTGATTTTGTAGAACTCCAGCTGGGAACCCGGAATCTTGCTTTCGGCGCTGATGCGCTGCAGCCCGCCCTTACTCGGAAAAATGCGCCGATTGCGGGTATCGTGGGCAAAGCTCGCACTCATGCCCACACTCTTGAAACTGTCGCCGTGCTCGTCGACGAATTCCCGGATCTCAGTGGACGCGAAGTCCGAGACCTTGAGCTTGAGACTGTCGGCGTCAAACCCGAAGCGAAACGAGTTGAACTCGCTGATCGGGAACCCGTAGGTGACATTGGCGCCGTAGGTGTCGGTCGAATAATCGGCGATGTTGGCTTCATCCGCATCGGTTTCGCGGTAGAAGGCGCCGAAACCGCGGCTCACCCCGTCAACGGTGTAGTAAGGGTTGGTGTAGGAAAAGCTGTACACCCGGTTCACCGAGCTGGTGTTCAGCGCGGCGCTGACCTGCCGCCCGGTGCCGAGAAAATTGTCCTGCGAGATGCTGCCGTTGAGCAGGAAACCCGAGGTCTGGGAAAAACCCACACCCACCGAGATACTGCCGGAGGGCTGTTCGGTGACGGAAAAGTTCACGTCCACCTGGTCGGCGGTACCCGGCACCGCCGGGGTCTCGACGTTCACCTCTTCGAAATACCCTAGCCGCTGCAGACGGGTGCGCGAACGTTCCACCTTCTGCGCCGAGAACCAGCCGCCTTCCATCTGGCGCATTTCCTGGCGCAACACTTCGTCACGCGTCTTGGCGTTGCCGGCGAAGTTGATGCGGCGCACATACACCCGCTTGCCCGGATCGACGAAGAACGTCAACGCCACCTCGCGCGTCTCCTCGTTCACATCCGGTACCGTGTTAACGTTGGCGAACGCGTAGCCGCGGTTACCCAGCTTGTCGGAAATGCGCGTCACCGTCTCGGTCACACGCTTGCGCGAAAATACATCTCCGGCATTGATACGGAACTCGGGAAACAGCTGCTCGGCTGGCACCACCAGCTCACCGGACAGCCGGACCTCAGAGACGCGGTACTGCTCGCCCTCGCTGATGCTGATGGTGATATAGATATCCTTCTTGTCGGGCGTGATGGAAACCTGGGTAGACTCGATATTGAAGTTGATGTAACCGCGATCCTGGTAATAGGAGCGCAGCGTTTCCAGGTCGGCCGCCAGTTTCTGTTTCGCGTACTGGTCGTTCTTGGTGTAGAAGGAGAGAAAGCCGGTCTTGCCCAACTCGAACTGGTCGAGCAGAGTCTCTTCGTCGAACACTTCGTTGCCGACCACATTGATCTGCTTGATCCTGGCCACCACGCCCTCGGAAACATCGATCAGAATGCCGACCCGGTTGCGCTCCAGCGGAGTCACCGTGGTCTCAATTCTTACGCCGTACTTGCCGCGCGCAAAATACTGGCGTTCCAGTTCCTGTTCCACTTTCTCCAGCAGCGAGCGGTTGAACACGTTGCCTTCCGCGAGACCGACGTCCTTGAGCGAATCGAGCAGCGGCTCGGTTTCGATATCTTCGTTACCCTGAATCTTGATGCTGGAAATCGCCGGCCGCTCGACCACCTTCACCACCAGCACGGGGCCATCACGCTCCAGGCTGATATTCTTGAAATAGCCGGACTTGAACAGGGCCCGGATGGCGCGCTCGGATTCCAGCTCGGTGAAACGGTCGCCCACTTTCACCGGCAGATAGTTGAACACGGTGCCCGGCGCAATGCGCTGCAGTCCCACAATGCGGATATCCTGCACTTCGAAGGAATCGAATGCGTGGGCGGATGCGGACAGGGCCATCCCCAGAATAACTTGTTTCAGACGGCGTTGCATAACGGGCTCACCAGCAGTCAGGCACCAAACAGGCGCGACAGATCGTTGTAGAAGGCGATGCTCATCAACGCCAGCAACAGCAGGATACCGAGCTGCTGCCCGATCTGCTGAGCGTGCTCGGACAGCGGCTTGCCCTGCAACCCTTCGATGATGTTATACAGCAGATGGCCGCCGTCCAGGATCGGAATGGGCAACAAGTTCAGCACTCCCAGACTGACACTGACAATGGCGAGAAACTTCAGGAAACTGGCCAGCCCGATACTCACCGAATAGCCGGCGTACTGGGCGATGCTGATCGGTCCGCTGATGTTCTCGACCGAGGCCTGTCCCGAGATCATGCCCCACAGGGTGCGTACCGTCAGCGCGGTCATATCCCAGGTCTTGAGCACCGCCTTGCCGGCCGACTCGAGCATTCCGTAGCGCACCTCGGTACGCATGCTTTCGCGCAGTCCCTCGGGTTCACGCACGTAGGCACCGATCTGGCCGATGGTGGCGCCCTTCTCTTCTACCGCCCTGGGCACCAGGGAAACGTCCAGCCGCTGCCCGTCGCGTTCCACCTCGACACGCAGCGTCTCGCCGGGCCGCGCGCGCACCAGCTCGACCCACTCCGACCAGGACGCGACCGCCGTGCCGTCGAGCGCCACCACCCGGTCGCCCGGCAGCAGGCCGGCCTGCTCGGCTGGCGACCCCGGCACCAGCCGGTCGATGACCGCCGGCACCGTGGGACGCCATACCGCCAGGCCGAGATTGTTCAGCAAGCCGCCCTTGTCGAGGGCATTGGAGACCGCGCCGAAATCGATTACCAGCACGCGCTGGCGGTCGTCCGGTTCGCGCACCCGGATTTCGACGCTGTCGCGCGCCAGCGCTGCATCCAGCAGCTCCAGCGTTGCCGCATCCCAGCTCGGGGTCGGACGACCGGCCACGCTCAACAGTTCGTCCCGCTCGCGGAAACCCGCCGCGGCGGCCACCGACTGGGGCGTCACCTCGCCCACCACGGGCCGCAGACCGGGCACCCCGCTGACGAACATCAACCAGTAGGCCGCGATGGCGAACAGGAAGTTGAACACGGGTCCGGCCAGGATCACCGCCGAGCGCACCCACAGCGGCTGGCGGTTGAAGGCGCGCGCAGCTTCGGGCTCCGCTACCGGCGCCTCGCGCTCGTCGAGCATCTTCACATAGCCGCCGAGTGGCAAAGCCGCCACCACGAATTCGGTGTCGTCGGCCCCGAAGCGGCGCCGCCACAGCGGCTTGCCGAAGCCGATGGAGAAGCGCAGCACCCGGATGCCGAGCCGCCGTGCGACCCAGAAGTGGCCGAACTCGTGCACCGCCACCAGTACGCTGATGGCCACAATAAAACCCAGCAGAGAGATGCCGAATCCGCTCATAGCCCGACGCGCCGGTGTGACTGTCCATCGATCAGTGCATTGGCACAGCGGCGCGCTTCGGCATCGTCCGCGAGGATCACCTCGAGAGAGTCGGCACTGCGGATGCTGGCGCGCGCCAGCGTCGCTTCGATGATGTGCGGTATGGCGTCGAACCCGATGCGGTGGTCGAGAAACGCCTGCACCGCGACCTCATTGGCCGCATTGAGCTGCGTCGAGGCGGTGCCGCCCGCCTGCCAGGCCTGCTGCGCCAGGCGCAGACAGGGAAAACGCCCCGCGTCGGGCGGTTCGAAGTCAAGCCGCCCGACCCGGAACATGTCCAGACCCTCCACTCCGGCCGCGATGCGCTCCGGCCAGGCCAGCGCGTGGGCAATCGGGGTGCGCATGTCAGGGTTGCCCAGCTGGGCCAGTACGGAGCCGTCACGGTACTGCACCATGGAATGCACCACGCTCTGCGGGTGGATCACCACGTCGACCAGCGACTCGGGAACTGAAAACAGCCAGCAGGCTTCGATCACTTCGAGTCCCTTGTTCATCATGGTCGCCGAATCCACCGAGATCTTGCGCCCCATGCTCCAGTTGGGATGCGCACAGGCCTGTTCCGGGGTAATACCGGACAGCGCCTCCAGGGGCGTGGTGCGAAACGGTCCACCGGAGGCGGTGAGCATAATACGGGTGACTCCCTCCGGGCGCCCCGCGCCGGGTCGGAACCCAACCGGCATACACTGGAAAATCGCGTTGTGCTCGCTGTCAACCGGGACCAGTACCGCGCCGCCGTCGTGTACCTGCTGCATGAACAGGTCACCCGACATGACCAGCGCCTCCTTGTTGGCCAGCAACACCCGCTTGCCGGCCTTGGCCGCCTCCAGGGTAGGCATCAGGCCCGCGGCGCCGACGATACCTGCCATCACGCAGTCGGCATGGTCCAGCGCCGCCACCCGCACCACGGCGCCGGCACCGCCCAGCACCTCGATATCCGGCGCCTGGGCGCGCAGCCGCTGGCGCAATTGCTCGGCGGCATTCTCATCGGCCATCACCGCATAGTCCGGGCGGTGTTGCAGGCACTGCGTCAGCAGGCCCTCCACATCACGGTTGGCGGTCAGGGCGATGACCCGGTAGCGCTCCCGGTTGCGCGCCAGAACGTCCAGGGTGCTGGCACCGATGGACCCGGTGGAACCGAGAATGGTGATGCCCTGCCGCCCGCTCACAGGTCGATCCAGCGCAGGCCGAACAGGAACACCGGCGCGGCCGCCAGCAGGCTGTCGATGCGATCCAGAATCCCGCCGTGACCGGGAATCAGGGTACCCGAATCCTTGACCCCGCGCTGGCGCTTCATGAGACTCTCCAGCAGATCGCCGGCAATCGAAAACAACACCGTCACCAGGCACACCAGCACGAAGCTGGTCAGCACCGCACCCTGCAGTCCCAGGTACCAGGCGTAGCCGACCGCATACAGCGAACAGGCAACCAGCGCACCCAACACGCCTTCCCAGGTCTTGCCGGGGCTGACCTGCGGCGCCAGCCGCGTATGCCCCCACTGGCGGCCGGCGAAAAACGCGCCGCTGTCCGCCACCCATACCAGCACCAGCACATACAGCACCCAGTGCGGACCCTGATCGGGACGGCTGTGCAGCACCACCAGTGCCAGCCAGGTGCTGACCAACAGCCCGATGCCGAGCCCCGCTTTCATCACGCTATGGGAAACCGTCTCACCGCCGCCCAGTTGCGGGCGGGAAATCCAGAACAGCGCGAACAGCCACCACAGCATGGCAAGCCACAATGCCATGTTGACCAGTAGTTCCAGCTGCGCGAACTTCCAGGCCAGCGCCAGCAGGCCCAGCAACAGCAACAGATACCCGACGCGCAGCAGCGGCTGGCGCAACGGGATCAGGGCGCTCCACTCCCAGCCGCCCAGCATCACGGCCAGTGCGGCCAGCAGGGCGAAATTCCCGACATCGAGTTTCAGCACCGCCAGCACCACCAGCGGCACCAGCACCAGGGCGCTGAGAATCCGGTACTTAAGCACGTCTGGAGCGCTCCACCTGGTCGCCGGTCTGGCCGAAGCGCCGCTGGCGCCCGGCGAACGACTGCAGGGCAGTCTGGAAGGCGGCAGCGTCGAAATCGGGCCACAACAGATCGGTAAAATACAGCTCCGTGTAGGCGAGCTGCCACAGCAGGTAGTTGCTGATGCGCTGCTCGCCACCGGTGCGGATGAACAGATCGGGTTCCGGCAGGTCGGCGATACACAGTTCGCGGCCCAGCGCCGCGCTGTCGATCGCCTCGGGCTGCAACTCGCCGCTCGCCACGCGCGTCGCCAGCCGTTGCGCGGCCTGAGCCAGATCCCAGCGCCCGCCATAGTTCACGGCGATCACCAGCGTCATGGCGGTGTTGTCCGCGGTCTGCTGCTCGGCGCTGTCCATCAACGCACGCAATTTCAGGTCGAAGGCGCTACGGTCACCAATAAAGCGCATACGCACGCCGTTGCGATCCAGTCGCTGCACTTCGCTTCTCAGCGTGCGCACGAACAGGTCCATCAGCAGTCCGACTTCGGTTTTGGGACGCCGCCAGTTCTCGCTGGAAAAAGCGAACAATGTCAGCGCCGCGATACCGTGCTGCAGGCAGGCTTCGACAATGCGGTGTACCGCCTTGACCCCTTCGCGGTGCCCCATGTAGCGCGGCAGGTTCCTGCGGTTGGCCCAACGCCCGTTACCATCCATGATGATGGCGACATGCTGTGGCAGCTGCTGCTCTGCCGGCTGCCTGTTCGCGTGGACGTGCTCCTGAGCCATGGTGTGATCCGCGACTAGATCTCCATCAGCTCCGCTTCCTTAACGGCCAGCATTTTATCGATTTCCTTGACGAACTCATCGGTGAGTTTCTGGATGTCTTCGGTGGCGCGGCGCTCGTCGTCCTCGGAAATCTCTTTTTCCTTCAGCAATTCCTTCAGATCGGAATTGGCATCGCGGCGGATATTGCGCACCGCCACGCGCGCGCCCTCACCCTCGGAGCGCACCACCTTGACCAGGTCCCTGCGTCGCTCTTCCGTCAGCGGCGGCATGGGAATACGGATCACGCTGCCCGCGGTATTGGGGTTGAGACCGAGATCCGACGTCATGATCGCCTTTTCGATGACCGAAACCATGCCCTTTTCCCACGGCGTGACGGTCAGGGTGCGGGAATCCTCGGCGGAAACGTTCGCCGCCTGCGCCAGCGGGACCTCGGAGCCGTAATAATCGACCTTGATGTGGTCGAGCAGGCTCGGGTGCGCTCTACCGGTGCGTATCTTGCTGAGCTCGTGCTTGAGCGCCTCGATACTCTTCTTCATGCGGGCACGGGCGTCGTCATTAATCTCCTCGATCATTATCTTCACTCCACCAGAGTACCTACGTTTTCACCGGCCAGCACGCGGCCCAGATTACCGGGCTGGTGCAGATCGAATACCCGCAACGGCATGCCGTGGTCGCGACACAGCACCAGCGCAGTGGCATCCATGACCCCGAGTTTGCGGCCGATGGCCTCGTCATAGCCAACCCGATCATAGCGTTTCGCATCCGGGTTGGTTACCGGGTCAGCGCTGTATACGCCGTCGACCTTGGTCGCCTTGAGCAGGATCTGCGCACCGATCTCGATGGCGCGCAGACTGGCGGCGGAATCGGTGGTGAAGAACGGATTGCCGGTCCCGGCGGCGAACACCACCACCCGCCCCTTTTCCAGGTGCCGCACTGCGCGCCGGCGTATGTACTGTTCGCACACCTGGTTGATGGTCAGCGCCGACATCACCCGGCAGTAGCTGCCCAGTTTTTCCAGCGCGTCCTGCATCGCCAGCGAATTGATCACCGTAGCCAGCATGCCCATGTGATCCCCGGTCACGCGCTCCATGCCGCCCTGAGCTAGACCCGCGCCGCGGAAAATGTTGCCGCCGCCGATCACCAACCCGATCTCGACGCCCTGGCTGGCGTACTCGTGGATTTCACGGGCGATGCGCCCGATCACCGTCGGGGCGATACCGTAATCACCCGCGCCCATCAGGGCTTCCCCGCTGAGCTTCAGCAGAATGCGGCGATAGGCGAATTGCGTATTATTCATAATTTTTTTATTACAATGTGTTATGGAATATATTTAACCTGTTTTATCGTACAGTGTACGCCTCTCCGGAGGCCTGTCCAAGTCGCCGACCGGCGCGGCCGCCACCGGTAAAAAACGGGGCCGCAATGCGACCCCGTGAATCATACCGGGAAGCAGGCTGCGGGTCCCGGCTCAGTGAGCACAAACTCAGCTGCCTTGCACCTGGGCCATCACCTCTTCAGCGAAGTTCTCGGTTTTCTTCTCGACCCCTTCGCCCAGTTCCATCCGATCAAAGCCGTGCACCCTGGCACCGGCCGCCTTCAGCAACTTCTCTACCGACTGATCCGGGTCCTTGACAAACGGCTGACCCAGCAGGGTCACCTCGGCGAGGAACTTGCGGATCCGGCCGCTGACCATTTTTTCGATGATGTCGGCGGGTTTGCCGCTGGTCGCCGCCTGAGCAGCGAAAATCTCCTTCTCCTTGTCCAGCATCTCCTGCGGTACCCCGCTTTCGTCCACGCACACCGGCCGGCTGGCGGCAATGTGCATGGCGATGTCTCTGGCGAGTTCCGCGTCACCGCCCTGCACTTCGACCAGCACACCGATGCGCCCGCCGTGCAGGTAACTGGACAGGCTGCC